>JAESTK010000280.1 GCA_016763645.1 Flavobacteriales bacterium | reverse complement strand
TTTGCCCGCACAGCCGACTGGGAATTGGTGAGCACTTCTGAATTGGCAGGTGGTGAAATTGACGTGGTGATGCGTTTGTTAGACACGCAAACGGATCAATGGAAGTATGATACACCTGTTGAAATCAAAGTGACCTTTGGTCGCAGCTTAAACATTGAACTAACCACAACCAATCAGAGTGATGTGCCTATCCAATTAAGTGAAGCACTGCACACGTATTTCCATGTTCAAGATGTGCGACAGATTGAAGTGCAAGGTTTAGATGGCATTGCATATCTTGATAAACTCGAAGTCTATCAACGTAAGACCCAACAAGGTGTTGTGTGTTTTGAGCAAGAAGTCGATAGAATTTATATCAACCAAAGCCATGATGTCATCATTCAAGATAAAGTGTTGAATCGCAATATTTATATCAGAAAACAAGGCAGCCAATCCAGCATTGTGTGGAATCCGTGGCTGGATAAATGCAAAGCCATGGGTGATTTAGGTGCAGATGATGCGTATTTAAATATGGTCTGTGTGGAAAGTGGTAATGCAGCGAAAAATACGGTTAGACTTCTTGAAGGGGAAAGTCATCAGTTAAGGGTGAATTATTCAGTGGAATAGTTTGTGTGTGGTGAAAGTAAGCTGTAAGGAGTTGGCATGCTTTTATTTTTAAGCATATTGGGTTATAGTCGTTTGTGTGGGCTTTGTGGGAGGGTACTCAATGACAATCAATATTTCGTATAAAAGCTTTATTATTCTACTTATTGCTATCGTTTCGGGAATATGGTGGGTGAATACGCAAGACGCAGAACAAGCGATAGTGCATCAAAGTCCTGAGAATAAGGCGAGCGTTCAAGTATCGACTGAACCTATAGTGTCACAGTCGATGTTCCCACAAGTGTTTCCTGCTCAAGACCAAGTGAGACGGCAAGCGCAACAGCAAGCGAAACAATCAACACTAAATCCCACCTATTTCTCTATTGAGCCAGCTATGGATGGAAATATGCTGCCTATGGGTGTGGTGTTAAACTTTCCTCAAGCTCAACATGAATATACGAAAAGCACGCCTGTTGATTTATCAGGTATTGCTCTAGACCCTCCCCTTCCTTTTTCAGGATATTGGGTATCACCACAGCAGTTTGTTATCCAATGGCAACGTCCTGAAGGTGATGCTAGTGATGTATCCGTGATAGTAAGGTCTCTACCAGGGAAAACTAAACCTATTGCTATCGATGTACAAAATGTTGGCCCACATGTGGTGAAAACACCTAGCTGGCAGATGGATGCTTTTGTGCTTGAATCATTTTCACCTAAGCACTATGCCAAAATAAAGATGCTATGGAATGTTGACTTTCCAGTGAGCCTATTGAAAAATTCTATCGTTTTTCGGGTGCAACGGGCAACACAGGCTATATGGGAAGACATTCCTGCCAATCGTATTGAAGTGGTTAAGGATATGGATCGTAATTTCTTAATTACGATTCGCGATGGGACATTACAGGGAGGTGAAAAGCTTGGCTTTGTGTTTGCGCAAAGCGAAAACATAGGTGGGCGAAAAGTACAAACGAATGCCGCGCAATATGTTACCTTACAATTACCTACCAAAATTGAAATTGGGCATGTCACAGCCACTGAAGGCAGTGATTTCTTTGCGATGAATGTACCATTTTATGTGCGAGGTCAAAGAGGACAGTATGTTTCATATCAGCCTCGCATTGATGCGATGCTTGCCAAGCCTTTTGTTCAGGTTTCCCCAGATGTTGATTTTGAAGTGGTGCCAGGTTTAAGCAGTTTTCGTTTGGTTGGCGCATTTAAACCGAAAACAAAGTATGAAATCATATTGTTACCAGGCTTGAAAGGTACGAAAGGTGAATACCTAGCACAAAAAGTAACCAAAATAGTACAAACACCTTCGTTCAAACCAACATTGAGTTTTTTGAATAAAGCGCGTTACATGCCTAAATTGGATGGGGCAGAGATTGCATTTGAATACAGGAATGTGGATGCAATGTCTGTGGTGGTGAAGCGAGTCCCACCACAAAACCTTGTGTTTTGGATGGCACAGAATCAAAACCAAGCGACGGCTGCTGTCGCGGAACAAGTATTTAAAACCCAATTAAAACTGGACATGAAAGCGGATAAAAAAGTCCGAGGTTCGATTGGTTTATCAGATATGACAGATGCTGGTAAAGGTGTGTATGAGGTGTTGTTGTACCAACGCCATAAAAATAACACTGAGGCGTTTAAAGACTCGGCAATGATTGTGGTGACAGACTTGGCAGCCATTGCCAAAAGAGATGCTGCTGATTTATATATTTGGACGCGAACAGCCAAAGACTTCACAGCTCAAGGCAATGTGCGTGTTAAAGTGATGAGTTATAATAATTTTGAAATTGCATCTTGCACCACCAATGGTGAGGGCGCATGTGTTTTGAAAGGTGTGATGAAGCAATCCAAGAAACCCTATGCACTTATTTTATCTACAGATGATGACTTATCCTATATGCGGTTTAGTGATGTGGTATTATCCAATGGCGATGCTCAGGAAAATTTACGCGCTTACGGCATGAATAAAATAGCGCTGGAAGCTTATATTTATGCATCGAGAGGTGTTTATCGCCCTGGAGAAACAGTAAACCTTGCAGCAGTAGTGTGGAGTGGGGAGCGCAAATCAGCTCAAGGCGTGCCGCTGCATTGGAAAGTGCTATCGCCAAGGCAGAAGGTGGTTAAAGAGGTTCATGTTCGCAGTTCAGACTTTGGTATAACATGCTTGAACTTGAAACTTGATGATATGCAGGTACGGGTAAATACCAAGTTGTTTTAAGCAGCGGTGAGAAACAATTAAATACGTATGGCTTTTTTGTTGAGGAATTTGTGCCTGAGCGAATTGGCTTGAAGGTAAGCAGTAAGGTCAAACAGTACACGGCTTCTGAGGACATTAAGTTTGATGTGGATGCTAAATATTTGTTTGGTCCCCCCGTTGCAGAAGGTAATTATAAGGCACGTTTTTCCTTAAAACCAGCATGGTTTACAGTTCCTGGTCACAAGAATTTTTCTACAGGTGAATATAGCTTAAATGCACAGGCGGCTATGGTGTTGCAACCCGTTGAAGGTAAGCTGGATAAAGAGGGGTTGGCGCAGCTAAATGTTTCAGTCCAAGGCATGGAGAGTGCTTTTCCTACGGTGATGACATTGATAAGTAATGTGGATGTTACCGAGTCAGGCAGTGGTCGAGTCACTCATCGTAGTGCGTCAGTGCTGGTTTCTGCATATGATGAAATTATAGGCTTGCGAAAGATTGAGGCTAAAGCTGGAAAAATCACATTTGAAGGGAAGCTATTTACTCCCCAAGGTCAAGATGTCAGGCAAGACGGTAAAATTAAACTATCGTTGTATCAGATTTATAACAATTGGACTTATGCTTGGAATCCAAGGCTAGGATATAATTCATGGCAGAGTGAAGATATTTTGATGCGTGAGGGCGACATAACAATCGTCAACATGAAAGATGGGCGCTTTGAAGCAGAGCTTCATACCCAAATGCCGTGGGGAAGGTATGTGGTTCGCGCACAGGCTGTAGATAGTCAACAGGTGTCGGACTTGGTGGTTGCGATGGGTTATTCATGGGGTCGAAATGTTAGTGGTAATAAACCGCGCTCTCCCGACCAAATCGAGCTGGTAGCATCTGTAAAACAAGCTCATGCTGGTGATGCAGTCACCTTTAATTTTGATTCGCCATTTTCTGGTCAGGCATTGTTTGCACTTGAGGCAGAAACCGTGCTGGAAAGCCAGTGGATTGCTGTGAAGAAAGGGCAGAATAGTATAACAATACAAACACCTGACTTTTTACCCAATGTATATGCTTCATTGTTGGTGATTAAAGACCCGCAAGAAGGTAATATGTATGTGCCTGCTCGTGCGTGGGGAAGTACTTCACTGAAAGTGATACCACAAGATTTCACCTTGGATGTATCTACTACTATGCCCGACACCATGCGTCCTGGGCATGATTTGGTGATTCAATTAAATACGCATAATGCTAAAGCTACCGAATACACGGTTGCGGTGGTGGATCAAGGGATTTTACAGCTTACACGCTTCCAAACACCAAAACCGCTTGATTATTTCTTTGAGCCGCGCCGTTTGGGTGTTTCAACATTTGAAACTATTGGCTGGACTTTTCCTCGTAATATGGCGAAGAAAGCAGGGCAAGTTGGTGGGGGTGCAGATGCTGCAGCAAATACCACGAGTAGGGTGATGCCTGTGCGTTTGGTGTCATCATGGTCAGGTGTGGTGCGTTCGGATGCACAAGGTAAAGCAGAAGTACGTGTACCTATCCCTTCTTTTCAGGGAAAAGTACGTGTGATGGTCGTAGCGGCACAAGATGGGAAGGTGGGGCATAGTGAGAAGTTTGTTACCGTGCGTGACCCCCTAGTGATGCAGCCAACATTGCCACGTTTCCTACAATGGGGTGACCGCTTTGAAGTCCCTGTTTTTGTTGTGAATATGACAGGTAAGGCACAAAAAGTGAAAGCAACTGTATCAGCTTCGCAAAGTATATCGCTCAAACAAACTACGCAGGTGGTTGAGATTGCTGATATGCAGTCTGCCACCTTGTTTTTCGCTGCTGAAGTGAAGGCATTTGATGGAAAAGCGTCATTCCAGTTTAAGGTTGAGGCTGGTGATATTACAACAACGGACAGCGCTAGCTTACCCATTATTCCACTTTCACCAGAGCAAACTACGCACCTTGTATTACCTACGGATAAAAGTTTCAAACTTGCCGATTATATGCCAGCTAACTTGCGAGATAATGGATTGAAAGTACGTTTTGCAGCGAGTGCACTTCCCTATGTGTCTGAGCTGAAACGTTTGGGATATTTGATTCATTATCCCTATGGTTGTATTGAGCAAACAACATCAAGCACTATGCCTTTGTTGTATGTGGAAAAAGTTTTGGCTGCAACCAACCCTGAAGCATTGCAAGGTAAAAATATAACAGACATGGTATATCGTGGTTTAAACCGTTTGTTGAGCATGCAAACCATTTCAGGTGGCTTTGCATATTGGCCTGGCGGTGCGGAGCCAGTGCTTTGGGGCACAGCTTATGCCACGCACTTGCTGCTTAAAGCCAAAGAAGAAGGTTATGATGTTCCTCAACATGCTTTACAAGATGCTCTGGGCTTTATGGAAGAGGCATTGACCACGAGGCAATACCAATGGCGTAATCAGCGTTATTATTATACCGATGCTGAACCCTATATGGCATTTGTTCTTGGGCTTGCAGGCAAACATCAGAAATCATTGATTCGGAAGTTGGCAAAACAAGGCTCATGGCGTGGAGGAAGGGTGCTGGAGAGTCGCTTCTTGATTATGCTGGCTGCACACTTGGCGGGAGAAAAGCAACTGGCTGAACAAATGATGAAAGATTACAATCTGTTGAGCATTGTGGACGCTAAAGGTAGGGACTACAACGGTAGCTATTGGTCATCATCGCGCACAGATGCAATGCGGTTGAGTTTGGCAGAAGATGTTTGGCCCAATGATGCACGCTTAGATGCTTTAACCCAGAAAGTAGCTCAAAAGTTAGCACATTCACGTTATTTGAATACGCAAGAAGTGGCATGGTCAGTCAGTGCGTTAGGTAAAATTGCTAGCCGTTATCAAGGTGCTTCCGTAGAAGGTATAGGGCTAAAAGTGGGTGAGAGAGTGTTGCTGCCAAGTATACACGATAAGCAGGTTACGGGTTGGCGCTTTTACAATGCACAAGTGCCCTTAGATAAACCCATACGTTTGCAATTCAAAGGTGATAAAGCACCATTTTTGTATGCTACAGTATCGGGTTATAGTAAAAGCTTAGCAGCAGATTCAACCAGTTCATCGCTTATGATTAAGCGTGACTATTTATCGCTACAGGGTAAACCCGTAGATATTACGCATATCAAACAAGGTCAGTTGTTGGTTGTGCGCTTATCTTTATCTAACCATTCAGGTACAACACTGGATAATATGGCTGTGTCAGACCGTATTCCCGTTGGTTTTGAAATTGAAAACACCAATTTGGGTCGGAATGATGTTATGCCGTGGATTAATGAGAATGTGGCATTTAAACCTGAATATGTGGATAGAAAAGATGATAGAATCAATATCTTTGGCAGTGTGCCACATGCTCCACAAGCAGGTCATGCATTGCAGTATCACTATATTGTTCGGGCTGTGAGTGTGGGTGATTTTACGGCAGCTCCTGCCAAGATAGAAGCCATGTACGAGCCTGAAAAACACGCGTATTCAGGTTATGATAAAGTCAGTATTCAGAAGCCTTAACCCAATCAAACATTACCATCGGATATTCTATCTGGCGATTGTGTGCAGCCTTGTTTTTGTATTGGCACTGTGGCTGGTCCCATTGCCTAAGCGTGTTGCTGTTGATTACTCAGTGATGGTATATTCACGTGATGGTGTGCTCCTGCGCCCTTATTTGGCAGAAGGTGATGTTTGGCGGTTTCCTGTAGATATAGATTCTCTGCCAGATTTCGTTATACCTGCTTTATTAGCACGGGAAGATAAGCGCTTTTATCAGCACATAGGCATTGACCCCATTGCCATTGGTCGTGCGCTCTTGCAAAACATACAATCGCAACGTGTGATCAGCGGTGGTTCTACAATCACCATGCAGTTGGTTCGATTGCTTGAACCAAGACCCCGCACTTTATGGTCAAAGTTGATTGAGACATTTCGTGCAATACAGTTGGAAACCTATTTAAGCAAAGATGATATTCTACGTTTGTATTTAGCCTATGCGCCCTATGGTGGTAATATTGAAGGGATTCACGCTGCTTCGTATGTGTATTTTGGACATGCCGTATCAGAAATTACAGCAGGTGAAATGGCAATGCTATTGCTTTTGCCGCAAGCGCCATCGCGTTGGCATGCTTTTGATGAGCAACAGTGGAGAAGTGCTAGGGCTAGGGTGTTGGATGAACTGGTTGATAAGCATATTATCACCTATAAACAGAAACGGCTAGGATTGCATGAGTCAGTACCCCAACATCGTCTTGCCATGCCTATGCTAGCACCGCATTACACTGATTTCTTGAAGAAAAAAGATCAAGAACATCAGATTCAAAGTAGTCTTGCGATTGATGTGCAACGCATGGTTGAGCAGATGGTGGCGAGAATTTACCCCAAATATCAAGAGCTTGGTATACATAATGTTTCCATTTTGGTGGCGGATAATAAAAGTCGAGAAGTTCGTGCTGCGATTGGTAATTTCAAGTATTTAAGTGGAAAAAAATGGGCAAAGTTTCACCACTTTTGATATTGCCCGTTCTCCAGGTTCAACTTTAAAGCCTTTTCTGTATGCCATGGCACTGGAGCAAGGGCGATTGCTTCCGCAAAGCCCAGTGTTGGATGTGCCTTCGCACTACGAAGAGTATAAGCCAGGTAATTTTTCAGGTAAATATTTGGGTTTGGTCAGGGCAGAATATGCTTTGTCACAATCGTTAAACATTCCTTTTGTTCGGCTGCTTAAAGATGTGGGAGTGGAGCATTTTCTGAGCTATTTGGAGTCTGGAGTAGGTTGGACATTTGATCGTAGCAGAGGTTTGGGTTTGTCGGTAATCATTGGTGGTGTAGAGCTTACACCACTTCAGCTATTGGCATTGTATGTGAACTTAGCAAATCACGGGCTGGCAGCGCCATTACATTTGCAACCCAATGCCAGCATGCAATCACAACCTTGGTTTTCAGAAGGCACATTGATGCTGTTGGAAGAAGCTCTGAGCAAGCGGGATCGCCCTGATTTTCCCGCACGCAAAGAGTTCGCCAAATATCGTTCGAATGTACGTTGGAAAACGGGTACCAGCCAGGGGCGGAGGGATGCATGGAGTATTGGTTATAATGAGCAATATACGGTACTGGTATGGTTTGGTAATTTGGATCAAAAACCTAGTCAGTTTCTTACAGGGTCAACTGCCGCAGCGCCTATCATGTTTGAAATACTGGAAGGTTTGCATAAGCAAAAAAGTATGGCAACAACCCGCAAGCACAGTGATATACCGTTAGAAGAAATCGAAGTATGTGCATTTTCAGGTTATACGCCTACTTCAGCATGTCCGAAAACAAAAACAGTGATGGCACTTCGGCAGCATCCACTCCAGCATACATGCCCTTTTCACAAGCAAGTGTTGGTTGATAAAAAAACAGGACTAAGGGTTTTTAAAGGTTGTGACAAAGGAATGCAAACGCAGAGTAAACGATTGTTGGATTTGCCTATGCTTGTCAGACGATGGTATGGCGTGCGACAAGGAACCACATTGACGTTACCTGCTGTTCATGGCGCATGTGAAAGCAAGGCGACAGAGCATGGTTCGCTGAAGATTTTGCGTCCCAAACAAGATGACGAATATATTTTATTGCCCTCTTTTGGTAGAGAATATGTGATTGTTGATTTGGATATTGAGTCCTCCTCAGATTATACAAACGTGACATGTTTTTTGAATGGTCAACAAATGCAGAGTTTGTCATTGGTTGATGCACGCCACCTTCGTTTAGAACGTGGTGATTACAATTTATTTTGCAGCAATATTCAAGGTGCAAGTGATGAAGTTTTTTTTCGCATAAAACCTACATCAGTATATTAGTTTAGAACAATTGGAAAAGTAGCTTTGCTTGGGTTAACCGTATAATAAAAGCAAAGGTTTTAAGCTCATTATAATACAGGATATTTATTGATTGTATTGAGGATATTCTGTGTATAAGGAGAGCGTAGTTTCCAACAAATATAACTGACATGTAGCTCAGAAAGTGCAAAGTTGAAAAGTTGGTCTGTATCACCTTGTGGAAAGACATGTTCAAAGTTACTCCATTGTATATCAGTCATGAGAGGAACATCATTTGCAAGTGTAGGATACAAATCATACGAAGGAATTTTGACATCAGGGTGCACATCAGGGCCTCCAATGCCTACACCATTTACTTTTGCATATGCAGCGACCTCGCTTAATTTACTTTCTATGCTGCCAGATCCTGGTATCCAGTTGAGATACATGACTTTTACAGTGTTAGGGAAAGCTTTAGCTAAAGCATAGGAAGTGAAGTTAAGTTCGTTAACATATTGAGTAGCATCATAATCAGAGAAATATTTAATATTACCAGTTGCGCTTTCAGAGGTTTTAATGGCTTCAAAGTTAGGGTCTAGGTCAAATTGGTTGCCTAGTGCAGTAATTAAAGCTCGAAAGCGTATACCAACACTATGAACCCAGCGTTTTGCGATCATTTCATGATCACCAGTTGCATAGCCCCCTTGATATTCAGCTGTTCTTAAGTATTCAGGAACAGGAATAAATGGATTGTTCTTAAAGGATTTATCACGAATCATAACAATAAGATGTTTGTTCAATGGGCGTAATAAAGCAAGGTCACTTTCGATGCGGGAGAAGTCATAGACACCTTTTGATATTTCTAAATCCACCCAGTTATAAACAATGCTTATACCTCTAATGGTTGGGTTATCTATAAGCGTATTAATAATAGTATCAGTAACACCGTGTGTTGCTATAATATAATGCCCTGGGTTTGTAGGCATAATGATTGCAGTACGTGAGTTTATGACGAAGTCATTGTTAACTGCTACATCTTTGTTTTTTGTTAAAGTGGTACTACCGCAAGCTGTTAGCGTGCTAACGATGAATAAGAGTGCGAATATTTTATAAATGTATGATAACATGGTGTTGCTCCTGCGTTCCTTTGGCTGTGCCTACGGATATATCTATCGATTACAGGGGCTTGTTTCTGGATAGGTTAATTGTTTAAATATATGTAAGGATTTTCCCTATTCGCTCATGAATAGAAGCTTTGAATAAATGAATGAAAGACTTAGGTAGAGTATTCATAGCTTGACGGCTGCTGTTATTATTTGCTCATTCCGTTGAGGTAAGCTATTCTTTTATTTAAGAATAATTTTACTTTTAACTATGCTGCTACTTTGGGAGTTCTAAATTCGAAATGTCTAAACCTTCGTTTATTGGGGTAGGGGTACAAAAGTGTGCAAGCACTTGGATACATCGCATCTTAGAAGACCACCCTCAAGTTACAGTGAGTAATCCAAAGGAGCTTGATTTCTTTTCGTATCATTACCATTTTGGGTTTGATTGGTATGAATCATATTTTTCGGGGTCTTTGGTGGTGGGTGAAAACTCGCCATCATACTTTTGCGACCCGCGAGTTGCGGAGCGGGTGTATCAGTATCACCCAAGCATGAAAGTTATTGTGTGTTTGCGTGACCCTATAGCACGAATTGTGTCCCACCATGCACATGAAGTAAGGCTTGGCCATGTGGATTCTAGATTGACGTTTACTGAGGCTCTTGAGAATAACCCTATGTATATCGATCAATCGAGGTATGCTAAATATTTAGATATATGGCTCTCTATCTTTCCAGAAAACCAAGTGCTTGTTTTGTTGCAAGAGGATATACAAAAGCAACCCGCTATGGTGGCAAGCGATGTATATCAATTTTTAGGTGTTGAGTCTGATTATCAATCAGCATTTTTAGAAAGGAAAGCCAATCTGTCACAACAAGCAAAGCTAGACTTTTTTGAAAGTGGATTAAAGAAGGTGGCGAAGTTTTTACGCTTGTTAGGTTTGAATAGTGTGGTGGGGAATATCAAATCTATGGCGTGGGCGCGTGCGCTTAGGCAAAGTAATATGCAGAGTATTCATCAGAGTTTACCCAGTATGACAGAGGATGAAGTGCAGCGTTTGGATGCTATTTTTAGGGATGATATGCGGTGTTTGCAAAAGATTACTCACTTGGATTTAGATGTATGGCCAACATACCAACGTTGCTTTGAGGCTGCCAATGATAAGTGATTTATTCGAATCTAAGGTGAAATATGTTGTTTTTGGGCTTGCTGGTCTTTTTTTGATGTTCATAGGGTTGGTGTTGGGCAGGATTATCTCCATTGGTGATGTTCGTTTTGGGATACTTTTTTTTGGGTCGATCTTTGGCGTGGTGCTTTTGGGTATGCCCAACACAGTAGTGTGGTTATGTATTGTGAGCACCTACCTTATTTGCGGTCCTATTGTTTATAATATACCAGGTTTAGACAGTGTGTGGTGGGGTGCTTATGTGTTAGGCGGTATTCTTTTTATACCTGCCTTCTTTCAACTTATTACGCCAAGGAGCACATCAAGGATAAATATGGGTATAGGCATGCCTATATTTTTATTTGCTATGCTTTTTGTGATGACAGCATTATTAAATTGGATTCCTCCAATGCAACTGCTGGTATCAGTCAAAGTTTGGTTATTGTTAGCAGGTGTTTTTGTTTATTTGACTATGGCTCAACTTGATGAAAAGGCTATTTTCTTATGGTTGAAAGTTATTTTTGGTATTGCTTTGATTCAAATCATCCCTGTGTTGTACCAGTCGTTTTTTGTAAAAGCTAGTTTGGTTGCCCTTGGTGCATCTACATCCTCTGCAGATACGGTGGTGGGAACATTTGGCGGTAGCCCTACATCTGGCGGAATGACGGGAGCATTGGCTGCATTCTTGGTGTTTAACCTGATGATGTTTTTAGCATTTGTTCGTTATAAAGTGATACAAAAGCGTGTATGGCTGTATTTGACATTGCTGGTGTTGCCGATGCTATTTATTGAGGTAAAAGCACTGTTCATTTATTTACCTGTGGCGTTGTTTGTGCTGTATAAGGATTTGGCGTTAAAAAACCCTATGCGTTTTTTAAGGTTATCGCTTATGGGGCTTGCAGCTATGACTGTGATGTTGTTTGTGTATCAAGCATACCATTGGTCGAGTAAAGGTGGGGATATGTCTCAGAATATGATGAAAATGTTTGCATATTCTTTTCAGAATGAAGTGGGAAAAGCTAAGCAAGAAGAGGGGGTGATGACCAGGGTGGAAGTATTAATATTCTGGTGGGATAAGCAGACAGCTGTCAACCCTGTGCCTATTCTTTTTGGGTATGGTCCTTCGGCTTCTAAAACTGGCGGTTTGGAAAAAGGCACTGTTGCCCAAAAGTATATCCCGAGAGATATCGACCGAACAGGGTTAGCCTTAATTTTATGGGACTTTGGTATTTTTGGACTTTTACTGATTAGTTGGTTGTTTTGGCGTTTGTTTCGTTTGGCGGGACGGCTGGTAAGTATACTGCAACCAGCACCTTTAAGAGCGATGGCGCATGGGTTACAAGCAATTATTCCCTTGTTCTTCTTAGCAATTTTATATCGTAATGACTTACCCTATGCGCCGCCGATGATGCTATCATTTATGATAACTATGGGGCTGCTGGCATGGCTGTCAAAAGTAGCGGGTGAGCAGCATTTGCGACCTATGCCTGATTCTACTTGATGATTAAAATGTTTTATAGTACACGTGAGAAATATCCTGCATCGCGGGTAGACTTGCAAGATTTGTTTTCGAAGCGTGTATGTCGTCAGTTAGATATAAAACTGGACTGGCACATGCAGAATATGGGTGAACTGGTAGAAGCTAGCCAAGTTGTAGATGTTACTGGTGAGACTGTTTTCCTTGGTAAAAACTCGATGCGGCAAGGTGTTCTAAAGAAAGTGCAAAATCAGTACTTTGCATTTTTGCATGATTGTAAAGCATGGTTTTACCTCCGTAAGAATGATTATGATATTGTGCAAGTTAGAGATAAATTTTGGATTGCATTGATAGCACTTATCGCGATGAAAGGGCGGGCTGGCATATTTTGCTATTGGATGTCTTTTCCCTATGCCGAGGCAGACTTGTATCGTATTCAAGCTGAAAAGGATGCATACTCTTTTTTATACCGTGTGTTTTACTTTATACGAGGAAGCTTAACACACTGGTTACTTTATCGTGTGATTTTGCCACGTGCAGATTTTGTATTTGTCCAAAGTGAGAGGATGCTCAAAGATGTTGCCAAACAGGGTGTTGGTCATCATAAAATGATGGCTGTGCCTATGGGCGTTGCATGGGAACGATTGCAAAACTTGCCACAAGCCAAAACACTTGGTTTACCTAAAGAGGCCAAAGTTGCTGTATATATGGGCACCATGGTGAAGGTGCGACAACTGGATTTTATTTTAGAAGCCTTTGTGCATGTTTTAGCAGTAGAGAATGATGCCGTGTTGCTGATGGTGGGTGGAGAACCTGATGATGTGCAGCGGTTACAAGATATTGGTACCAAACTTGGCATTGCCGATTCAGTTTATTTTACAGGGTTGTTGGATATGCAAGAAGCTTGGTCATATGTATTGGCTGCAGATATTTGTTTATCACCATTTCGCCCTAGTCCAATTTTAGATTCAACATCTCCAACCAAAGTTGTGGAGTATTTAGCTCTAGGGAAGCCTGTCGTTGTAAATGATCACCCTGATCAAAGTCGTGTGATTGAGGAAAGCCAGGCGGGTGTTGTGACACAATATACACCAGAGTCTTTTGCGGAAGGTATGTTGTCATTGTTTCAACATCCTGAACAATGGTCTACCATGGGAAAACTTGGGAAGAAGTATGTGGAAAATACGCGCAACTATGATGTGATTTCTAATCGAGTTGCTAACGTGTATCAGCAATTGGTGCAAACAGTTACTACAAACAGAAGGGGAGGCTAAGTGAACCTTTTATTTATTATTGGGACAGGACGCTGTGGATCTTCATTGGTGCATGAGCTGGTTGCACTGAATCAAGAGGCAGGTTTTGTATCTAATTTGGACGATCGTTTACCTGCACTTAATAGTTTAGGTACATGGAATAATACGGTTTTTCGTGCGATGAAAGGTAAGTTAACCAAAAAAGGGCAAGCAAGGTTTGCACCTTCGGAGGCTTATAACTTGATAGGTAAGCAAGTGTCACCGATTTTTGAAAACTCATCGCGAGACCTGCTTGCTGAAGATGTTACACCTTGGTTAAGACAGCGGTTTCGTAGTTTCTTTGAACAGCGGTTTGAGGCGCAAGGTAAAATTGTTTTTTTGCATAAATATACGGGTTGGTCTCGGATTCAGTTTTTTGCGGACATTTTTCCTGAAGCTAAGTTTGTACATATTGTTCGTGATGGTCGTGCTGTTGCCAATTCATGGTTGCAGATGCCATGGTGGGGAGGCTATCAAGGGGCTGAAAAATGGCTTTGGGGTACACTAACAACAGAAGAAAGACGCTTATGGAAAAACAAAGATTATGCCTACCCTGTGCTAGCTGCTTTAGCTTGGAAGAAGCTGATGCAAGGTTTTGTAGATGCTGAAATAAGTATGGATGCCTCGCGTTATATGACTTGTCGCTATGAAGACTTTCTAGATAATCCAGAGCAAACACTCAAACTTATTACAAGGTGGGGCGGGCTGCCAGACGCTGATTATATCAACCCAGACTTCTTAGGTTCACGGATAAGTAACGGTCGCCGTCAAGCTTTTAAGACAGATTTAACAGCACAGCAAGTTTTTGATATCGAAGACTGTATTGCTGATTTGTTGGAAAAGTATCATTATGTGTAAGCAGAAGTCTAATATGATCTTCTTACTTGGTGCAGGTCGCTCTGGTAGTACGCTGCTTTATAAGTTGTTATCAATGCATTCCAAGGTTGGTTACATTAGCAGTTATAACAACCATTTTCCAAACTTTGTGCCTACAGCATATACCAACCGATGGTTGTCTAATCGCCTGACTTTAAAACGAAGCGTATGGTTTGAGCGCAGTGGTAATGCCCATGGTTTTCAACGTAGTTTATTTAAGCGCTTGATACCTTGGCCTGTAGAAGGTGAAAATATTTATGCGCGGGCAGGTATTCCTTTATTTGAGGCTGAGTCACAGGCTAAAGGTGACAAACCAGCGCAAAGGTTTCGAGAAAGTATGCTACGTTTAGCCCAGCAACAAGGTGCAGATAGTATGGTGAGTAAGAGGGTAGCGAATAATCGCCGTATACCATGGCTACAAAAAGCTTTCCCTGAAGCAAAGTTTATTCACTTGATACGTGATGGGCGGGATGTGGCACATTCATTCACGCAAGTTAATTGGTGGCATGATGATGCTCGTGTTTGGTGGGCAAATAAAACCATGCGTGAGTTGAAAGCTGATGGGTGGGATGAATTATCTGTAACAGCGAAGACATGGGTAGAGGCAGTCACGATTGTTGATGCTGCATTGGGGAAAATAACAGACGAGAAGGTATTGCATGTTCGTTATGAAGACTTATTAAAAACACCGCTGGTGGTGTTGGAACATATTTTACAGTTTATGGAAATAGCACCTAACTCAGATTATATTGAACAAGTGCAAAGCATAGGGCTTAAACCTGTAAGATCTAAGTGGAAACAAGCATGGCAACCGCAAGCTTATGAGAAAGTTTTACAGCAACAGCAAACCCTTTTGGAGCAGCTGGGTTATTTATGAAATGGTTAGCGTTTTTACTCATGGTGCTTGTATGCTCAGCGTGCTCATCAGGTGTGTCCCAGCGCCCACCTGGAGCATTAAAAAAAACTGAGCTTGTGGATGCGATTAATCAACAAGCTTTGTGTATGGACGGTAGCCCCATTGCATACTACTTGCAGACTGGTTCTGGTGCGGGATTAGATACATGGATTATACACTTAGAAGGAGGCGGGCGCTGTGCAACTTTAGCTGAGTGTCAGGTTATCTCAGCACCATTTCGCTCTTCACAAGCCTGGGAGTCTAGCTTGTTAGGACAGGGTATCCTATCTGATATTTACAGTGAAAACCCATTGTTTTATCAGAGTAATCATGTGCTGCTAAGACAGTGCAGCGCTGATGGTTGGACCGGTACAATGCTTAACAATCAGGGGCTTAGTTTCTTAGGCTCTGTCAGTTTCAAGGCAATTATACAAGATTTGATAAGCAATAAAGGTTTAAACCAAGCGGCGAACGTGTTGCTCACGGGTGCATCATCAGGGACACAAGGTGTGTTGCAGCATTTGGATTGGTTGGCAGTGAAAATTCCGCAAGCTCAAGTTAAAGGGGTTATAGATGCGGGTTATGCGATAGATGTACCTGTATATCAGAACCTTGTGACCACAGTATCAACACGAATGAAGCAGTATTATTTATTGCATCATAGTTTTGTCGATGTGGACTGTGTCGCTTTGAATACAGCTAATGTTGAGCGTTGTTTATTGCCAGAGGTGGTGATTTCCAATGTTTCTACACCATTGATGATTAAAGACTCACAGTATGACAATGTCGTATTATCAAAATACGGAGTTTTAGTGCCGTATGATGCCCAAGAACAAACTTATGTTGATCAATATGTAATAAGTTTAAAAGCAAGCTTGTCAGCTCAGCCTCTTGTTTATTCAGACCGTGCAGCTACTCACACAGCATTGGTAACAAGAGGTTTTGCGCAGAGAAAAATAGGAGGGGTATATTTGTATAACTTCCTAGGAGAGTGGTTTTTTCAAGGTGTAAGTACGGGGAGCATTATCGAGTGAGTTTATTATGAATATGTACCGCAACTTTAACAAAGTGAGACAAAGTATTTTTCACTTTATGATGGGGCGCATGGTGTTAGTCATTTCTGCGGTGTTGGTGTCATTAATGATTGTGCGAGGTTTGACGGTTGTAGATTTTGCGACCTATGTGACTTTATTAGGGCTGATGCTCGTGACTGCTATGGTTAGTGATGCGGGAATTAGCAGGGTACAACCACGCTTTTTACCAGAGCTTTATATCCAAAAACAATTACAAGGCTTGGTGTTTCTTAGCCGCGCGTTGATTGTGGTTCGTATGCTGTTGCACGCTTTGATATTGTTATTATTTTGGTTGCTGGTGACCAATAGTGGAATAGTATATTTGGTTTTAGATACAAGTATTCTATTGTCTTTTGCATGGTTTGCCTTTTTTTATGCGCTTAACCAGCAAACGCAGCGAACTATGCAGGTATTACTGTTACAAAAGGTGGCAGCAAAGCTTACAGTTCTTGAGTGGTTACTTAAGTTGCTACCTTTGGTTTATTTATATGATGGTGCAGATAGCTTCGTCTTGTTTGAAGTATTTTTGGTGCAGGCTATTGCGGTAACAGTTTCTTTTGTAACAGGGCAAGTTGTTTTATGGAAAAAATCACGACAACTGTTGGTCGATGATAAGATGCAAAGGCAACAACCTATAGCGCAAGAAAAAATCTTTCATTTTGCATGGAAAAATTGGTTACAAAGTTTATTGGGC
>JAESTK010000019.1 GCA_016763645.1 Flavobacteriales bacterium | reverse complement strand
GACAAGGAACATTTTGGTCGAATATTTCGAAATAATGCAGTTATGAGCAGCCGAGGAATTATCCAAATTTCAGCGGTAATGGGTAGTTGTGTAGCAGGTGGTGCTTACTTGCCTATTATGAGCGACGAGGCGTTGATTGTTGACAAAACGGGCTCCATTTTCTTAGCTGGCTCTTACTTGGTAAAAGCTGCTATAGGCGAAGATATCGATAATGAAACTTTAGGCGGTTCTGTTTCTCAAACGGAGATATCGGGCGTAATAGATGATAAATTTCCGGATGATAAAAGCTGTCTGGATCGCATTAAATTCTTGATGGACAAAATTGGACATTTTGAGAATGCAGGATTTAACAAAAAAGAAGAACCTGTAAAAGCAGCCAACCAAAAAGACATATACGGATTGCTACCACACGACCGGGCCAAGCCTTACGACTCGATTAAATTGGTTGAGCATCTAATGGACAATGGGGAGTTTGAACAGCATAAAAAGGATTATGGAAAAACCATCCTATGTGGTTTTGGCCGAATTAACGGATGGGCTGTGGGCATTGTTGCCAACCAACGCGAATTGGTGAAATCTAAAAAAGGTGAAATGCAGTTTGGTGGAGTTATCTATTCCGATTCAGCAGATAAGGCTGCACGTTTTATTATGAACTGCAACCAAAAGAAAATTCCGTTAGTCTTTTTACAAGATGTAACGGGCTTTATGGTCGGTTCTCGTTCCGAGCATGGTGGTATAATTAAAGACGGTGCTAAAATGGTTGCTGCAATGAGCAATTCTGTTGTTCCTAAATTTACTATAATAATGGGGAATTCGTACGGAGCAGGTAATTACGCCATGTGCGGAAAAGCATACGACCCAAGACTTATTGTTGGCTGGCCAACTGCCAATGTTGCTGTTATGGGCGGGAAACAAGCTGCGAAGGTTTTATTGCAAATTCAAGTAGCATCGTTAAGAAGTAAAGGTGAAGAAATTACCAAAGAAGCCGAGACCAAGCTCTTAAAAGAAATTACAGATAAATACAACGAGCAAACATCACCGTATTATGCTGCTTCTCGTATTTGGTTAGATGCTATTATCGACCCGTTAGAAACGCGTAAAGTTATTTCTATGGGTATTGAAGCAGCCAACCATGCGCCTATCGAAAAAGCGTACAATGTTGGCATAATACAGGCTTAACGGAAATTCTAAGTTTCGAACCTCTATGTTGTTTCATGCTAAAGCTTGACAGGTATTTTGTGTTAGATTACGTTTTAATGAAATCTTAACGTGTGGCTATGGCACGGTAGGGAGTTGAGAGAGGCGAAGCCACTCGTAAACTACCTAGCTCAGCCTACATTGTATGTTTTAAATTTATCTGAACTTAACTTCAAAAATCTCACAACATAATTGTCATTGTATGCTGGCCTCATTATTAATGTAACTCGGACTACGAAGGCTTAGAGGTAAGACAGTTTAGGGGTTGATAATGCACCCAAAGCTATTCTGCCGCTCCCCTGTTCTTTCTGCTAATATGGTCATTGTAATCATTAACAATGATTATTTAACTCTCTTTTATACGCCATTGTTACTAAACGATAATTAAGAAATGATAAGCCCGCTATAACCCCACCCACCATTAAAGGCGTAGTGCTGGAGCCCCTTTGTCTGAAAGAAAGTTCAAACGCTATAGATGTTACAACGCCCCCGACTATAGCTACAGGTGTCAGTATCAAAAACGCGTAGCGAACTGTGTTATGTTCTTGAACTTTTTTCTTTTGCACTTGCAAGCTTGAGTTACCTGTCTTATCAACGTTTTTGAAAATATAATTCATTCCAATTTTTCGCCCAACTTGGTAATATTTCATATCTCTAATAAGTATGCTTGATTTCCCCATAGAATCTAAATGAGCATATTTTGTAGATCCTGCTGGAATCGAGTTGTCGGCCGTTGAGCCCCCTTGCACCGATGATTGTTCGGCAAATTCTTCTATAGTTCCGTTTTCGAGTATTATTTTCGAAATTTTCACAGTAGAAATCACATAAATTGGTCCGTCCGTATCATCGATATTCCTGTATTCGACTTGCTCTTTCTCTATCTTAACAACTTTGACTTCAATTTTTTCACCAGTTTTTTTCACAATAATATCTTGCGCCTTGAGGCTTGTTCCGAATAAAAGTAAAATCACGATAATCGAGTATCTTTTCATAATAGAGCTTATATTAGTTCAATCATTTAGAAAATTAAATGACAATATTAACGATTTAAAATATGTAATTGACAAACATGGTTTGGTTTCAAAGTAAAGCATTGTTGTAGCTAATAATCGCTTCTTTTTGAAGTCTGATAAATCTTTTTCGCAATAAAACCCCTGAATAAATCAGAGGGGCACCAACAAGTATTCCTGCTCCGACAGCGTAACCTTCCGTTTCAAAGATATCCTCAATAATTCCACCAATGCATATCGGCCCTAAAGACCCATATCCAAAAGCAAATGCAGCTCTTCGCGCTCTTTTAAATTTGGCATATAGTCTACTCGTTTTTTCATCATTTAACATAATAATCCAAGATTCAAGAACTATTCTGCCAATTTTCGTCCCCTTCACTTCATACCATCCCTGTTCCATAAAATCTCCCTCGACATATTCGATGTGTTGGGGTTTAGTATAATCAACTTGTTCAGTTCGCCTTCCAACGGACTTATTGCGAGGTAGCTCATCGAATTTTTCTACCCGACCACTTTCAAGTGTTATTTGCAGCACCTCATATTTGTGAATTGTGTATATCGGTCCATCTAGGTTTGTATGTTTTTTGTACTCAATGTTGCTCTCAGTTATTCTGACAACTTTACTTTCAATTTTTTCACCGGTTTTTTTTAAAATAATATCTTGGGATTTGAGGTCGGTAACGATGAGCAGTATTACGATAATAAATGAATTTGTATACTTGTTCATTGAGTTGAGTCTATTAATCCCGTGAGTATCAACATTGCTTTCTTTATCAGGGCCTCCTTTTTTTAAGCAAAAAAAGATATTAAAAATTAAATGGGCAATCTCTTTAAGTGTAGCGGTTCAAAATTACACCTTATAAGCCGTCCTTCATTTTTTTTAGTTTTAATTTTTCTTGCACTAAACTACAAAATTCAGGCTAGCAGTGCGTCATAAATGAACTGGCGTTACACCTTACACAACAACCCTATGATGCTATGGTGGTGTTGGGTGCAGTTTATTTATTTGATTCTAGTTTTAGTGTATGTCCATCTGATGATTTAAAATAAGGGACATCGTGTGTATTTTTTGAATGTGAGTTTTTTATCGCAAAATATCCAAATGCTCCAAGCACAACACCCCCAATAAAAAACGGAATTGATCTTAATTTGGTTTTTATATCTGAATTATAATAAAGATTCACACCTCCTGCGAAGTGCAAACCAATACTACAGACCATAGTAAAACCACCGAATAATCCAATCATATTACCTGCTCCTGGGGCTACGCTAATTGAGCGAATGGATTCAATGTTTTTAATTTGAATTAATTGTCCAGTTATCCATATGGTAGAATCGCCCGTCTTGGACTCTTTTAGATTAATATAACCTCGTTTAACAGAATCCAAATCATACAACTTATAAAGTACCAAATCATCATTCTCTATTACAGGTAAGACTGAATCATTCCTACTAATAATTTGAAGGTCAGATTGCGAGAAACTAGAAAGAGAATAAAACAATATTAGCGTTGTTGAGATTATGAATCTAAGCATATTTGAAAATTAGCTTTGTATTTATTATATGATATTTTGTGCAATTGCACCCAAGCTGTCTCAAATAAACTAACGTTGAGGTTCGAAGGTAGCGGAAAAAGTTGAGAAAATAAATTCTAAATTATAGGCAAATATGATACCTACTCTTTGTCCAACCCCATCAACACTTTTTCGGGAGTAAATGGCGAATTGTGTTTTGCTTTGTAATTATTGAGTTAACTTATAATCTTTAATCAAAAGTCCTGCAGAAAGGTTGAGCCTATTTGTTAAGTTTCGAATCATGTCTATTGTTAGCTTCCTTTTTCGGCTCAGCACTTCCGAAACACTACTTTTACCGCCAATTTCAGGAATTAAATCTACCTGTTTTAGTTGCATTTCTTCCATCCTAATTTTAATCGCTTCAATTGGGTCTGGGACGTCTATCGAATAATGTTTTTGTTCGTATTCATCAACTAATAACCCAAGAACATCAGCTTCATCGCTTTCTTTCGTTCCAACTTTTGCATCAAATATTTTATCAAGTCTATTTAAAGCAATATCGTAATCTGATTCTGTTTTTATTGGTTTAATGTTCATCCCTACTTTTATATTGCGTTTGCATTTATTTTATCGTATTGCGCATGAGTGTCAATAAAACGAATAAAAGCCCACTGTTTTTCAAAATTAAATTTCACTATCAATCTATAAGAGTTTCCTTTAATATTAAATACTATTCTGCTACTTTTTAGAATACTTGCGTTTACATACTTTTTCTTCACATCATTTGGAGTTTTCCAATCAGAACTCATTGCAGAATCGTGCCATGTTTTCAGGTATTGTTCAGAATCTGAATGCTTCATCCAAAAAGCTCTCAACGTACTTTTTGCAAATATTCTTTTCATTAAGTGCTTGTATAATACGTCAAAAGTATTAAAAAGTTCTGAAATACAGAACTTTCTGAGGTGAAATTAAACTTATAACTAGGTTAGCTGATAATCTTACCAAAAGTTCTAAAAACTATTTTTAAATCTGTTTCCAAACTTACCTCATCAATATACTTTAAGTTCAACGCCAATTTGTGAGGCATTATTTCTGCGATATATGTTTTTTCAGGGTTTTCAGCATTGCCTAAAATTTCGTTTTCGTTTACATATTCTAACGAAGCGTAATCGGTTAATCCAGGCCTTACCGAAAGCACTTTTAGCTGCTGTTCGTTGTACATCTCAACATATTTACGAACTTCTGGTCGAGGGCCAACAACGCTCATTTCTCCTTTTAAAATATTTAATAATTGGGGAAATTCATCGAATTTATATTTCCGTAACATCACCCCTACTTTTGTAATTCTGCTATCGTTGGCTCCTATAGTAATTTGTCCTTTTATCGGAATCGACTGCCATTGTTCTAAATTTATACAACTCGAAATCAAGATTGTCTTTTCCAACACGAATTTGCTTGTAAAATATTCCACCATTAGAATCTAGGGCGATAAGTACTGCGACTAAAACAAAGACTGGAGACAATAGCAAGAAAACTATTAGTGAACAGACTATATCGAACAGTCTTTTCACGAATTATTTAACACTTTTTCAACACTTTCTACCACTGCAGCTATTACTTCATCAACCTGCTCGTTGGTTAAGGTGTAGTACATGGGCAGCGTTATTTCTCGTTGGTAATTATCAAATGCCTTTGGGTAATCTTCCATTTTGTACCCCCTGCTTTTATAAGCCGTTAGCAATGGTAACGGCTGAAAATGAACATTAACGGAAACATCTTTATCGAAAATTCCTTGAATAACTTCGTCTCGCTGCTCTTCCTTAAACCCATTTAAACGAAGCATATATATATGGTAAGATGATGTTTTATCATTTGTAATCGCAACTGGCAATTGGGCCCAGTGGTATTGTGAGAACCCCGCAGAATATCTATCAAATATTCCTTTCCTTCGTTTTAGGGTGTCTGATTCATAACGTTCTAGCTCCACTAAACCAATAGATGCCTGAATATCGGTCATGTTGCACTTATACCCTGGTTCAATAACATCATAACGCCACCCTCCTTTTTGTGTTTTTGCCAACGCGTCTTTACTTTGGCCATGAAGAGAAAATGTGTTTAAATATTTGTACAGTTCTTCGCAATCAAATTGTTTTGGTAAATTTAATGCTATCCCACCACCTTCTGCAGTTGCAAGATTTTTTACTGCGTGAAAAGAAAAAACAGAGACATCGGTTAAAGAACCTGTTTTCTGCCCCTTATACTCTCCACCGATTGAATGTGCTGAGTCTGACAAAATTAAAACCCTTCCTAGTTTTTTCTGCACTTCGGTTGATGGAGAAAACAACGAAGAACTATCTTTCGCTAGGTGCATTATTTCATCATAATCGCATGGCATTCCCGCCATATCAACAGGAATTATAACCTTTGTTTTATTGGTAATCAACCGTTGAATTTCGGCTAAAGAAATATTAAAATCTTCGTTAACATCTGCCATAACGGGCGTTGCACCACAGTGCACCACCACATTTGCAGTTGCTGTGTAGGTATATGCTGGGATTATTACCTCATCGCCCTCTTTTACGCCAAACCACCGAAGCATCAGTTCCAGACCTGCTGTAGCAGAGCTTACACAAAATGTTTTTCGATTACCACAATAATCTGTTAATCGTTGTTCGAATAATTTTGTTTTAGGGCCTGTAGTCCACCAACCAGACTTTAGCGTATCGGTTACTTCGTCAATTATTTTTTGGTCTATTCTAGGTGGTGAAAAAGGTATCATTTTATTTGCTTAAAAGTTGATGAATAGATTTAGCTATATTGTCGGCAGCTTCTCCATTACCGTACAAATCCATATCAAAATTAGACTCTCTGTTAAGCATTGTTTCATACCCTGCTATTATTTTCGATTCGTCAGCTCCCACCAATATATTTACATTATTTTCAATTAATTCTACCCATTCGGTTTGGTCTCGCATAGTGACACAATTCTTTTTAAAGAAAAAGGCTTCTTTCTGCAATCCACCACTATCAGTCATTACAAGTGAACAATTCTTTAGTAATTCTATCATATCAAAATAACCTACTGGCTCTATCATGGTAACATTAAGTTCTAAATTGTTGGCCTCTAGTATTTTTTTTGTACGAGGATGAATTGGCAAGACGATTGGCGTTTTTTTATGAATTTTATTTAACGAGTTTACAATCGAAGTCAATCGAAGTAAATCATCTGTGTTCTCTGCCCTATGCATGGTGCACAAAATAAATTCAGAGTGAGGAATTGAATCCAAAATGGTCGATTTATCTGCCGAATTTTTCGCATAAAAATTAGCAGCGTCTTGCATTACATCACCGCTTTTAATGATTTTT
>JAESTK010000071.1 GCA_016763645.1 Flavobacteriales bacterium | reverse complement strand
GAAGGTACAGGGAAACCTGATTATGCAAAATGTATTGACATCTCTACAAAAGCATCATTAAAGGAAATGTTATTACCTGGTGTTTTAACTATTGGTTTCCCAATAGCTGTTGTTTTAATTGGTAAATTGGTTTACGGAGACAACAACTTGATGGTCGCTGAAATGCTAGGAGGATATATGGTTGGAGTTACTGTTTCTGGTGTGCTTTGGGCTATTTTCCAAAACAATGCAGGTGGCGCTTGGGACAATGCTAAAAAATCTTTCGAAGCCGGTGTAATGATTAACGGAGAAATGACTTACAAAGGTTCTGAAGCTCATAAAGCTGCTGTAACTGGAGACACGGTTGGTGACCCTTTTAAAGACACTTCTGGACCTTCAATGAACATCCTAATCAAATTAACTTGTTTGATAGGTTTAGTTATCGCTCCGATATTAGGAGAGCACAATAGCGATGCTCAAGCTGAAGCTGTTGAAACTCAAGCTGAAGAAGTTCTTATTGAAGAAGCTGTAGTTGTTGAACAGGGAGACTTCGTTAAATGGATTGGGCGTAAAGTTGGTGGAAGCCACGAGGGAACTATCGATTTATCGGAAACAGCAATCGAAGTAACTGAAACTGGAATTACTGGTTCGTTTACGATTGATATGAACTCGATTCTTTGTACCGACATGGAGGGCAAAAGCGGTGATAATTTAGTTGGCCATCTTAAAGACGCGGACTTCTTTAACGTAGATTCATTTCCTACTGCAAGTTTTGTTATCATTGCTTCTGAAGCGGTTGAAGACGAAGAAAATTATTATCAAATCACTGGTAATTTAACTATAAAGGGAATTACAAACTCAATAAGATTTCCTGCCGAAGTTGTAAAAGAAGACGGAAAAGTTGCTGTTAAAGCTTCCTTTATTTTTGATAGAACTGACTTTAACATAACGTACGGTGGTTCGTTTGTAAACGGCATTAAAGACAAAGCGTTGTACGATGATGTAGAACTTGCGATAGATTGGAAATTCTAATCTAACAAAACATAATTTTAAGAAGGCCTTTTCGTTAATTCGGGAAGGCTTTTTTATTTTCTTAGGCTACACTACGTAACTTTTTATTATTTTTACACGTAAATAACCCTTATGGATACCAAACTGACACTGAGCCTGGACAAAGCAATTATTGAGAGGGCAAAAACTTATGCAAAATCGCAGCAATTAAGTCTTTCTAAGTTAATTGAATCGTATTTAAGTTCCTTAACACGAAACGAAAAAAAAATTGGCGAAATAACACCATTAGTCCAAAGCTTAAGTGGGGTCATTAATCCGGATGAGCAATCCGATGTCGCAAAAAACTATACCGACTACTTAATTGAAAAATACAAATGACTAGATTACTAGTTGACACCAACATCGTTATTGATTTACTAGCAAAACGAATACCGTTTTATAAAGAATCGGGACTTCTATTCTCGCTTGCCGATAAAAACAAATTAACGCTCACAATTTCTGCCTTAACTTTTGCGAATACAAACTACATCCTTTCAAGATTAAAATCTGCGAAAGAAGCGCAAACGATACTCCGAAAATTTAAAGTGCTTGTAGAAACTTTAGCCCTTGATGATAAAATAACCGAGCTGGCTTTGAACGATGAAAAGTTTAAAGATTTCGAAGACGGGTTACAATATTATACAGCTATAGAAAATCAAATTGATGTCATTCTTACCCGAAATCAAAAAGATTTTAGACACTCAAAACTGCCCGTGATGAATGCTAAAGAGTACTTAGCAGGAATGAACATTCATGGGAATAAACCGTAATTTTAAGAAAATCTTTTCATCCCAGTCAAACTGAGGATGACGGAAAGGCTTTTTTTGCGCATCCATTACTTTATAAATAATACTAGACTTGTTTAACCTCTTTATACTTTCAAATATTTGTTCCAGTTCTGCACTGTTGTCTGGCAACACCACCTGCCTGTTCACTATAAATTTAGAGTTTAACAAAAACGTAGAATCATCCACTTTTGTTAACGTGAATTTATAAACTCCCGCTAAAGTCTCTATTGCAATATCCTCCGGAAATTCTATTAGCACAATGGGCTTATCAAACTTGATTAGGTATCGAAACGAATCGTTAAACAAAAAGTCGTAATAGAATGGTAACGTTCTCGTCTCCGCTTCATATCTAGACTCTGTAATATGCCGAAACCAATTGGTTAACTCGATTTTGTTACCCTTGGTTTGCGAGACATATACCAAATCAAAACTAGCTTTAAATGGGTAAACGTTTGACTTCGAAAGGAGTTCTTGAGAAATTAAAGTCGTTACATTCCCTAATTCATAAATCTTTCGTTGATATCCTCGATTAATTGATGAGTCTACATAATTGTATAAATACGACCCTCGGGTCATGGTCGAAAACTGTCCCGAAAGAGCTAAACGGGTTTTGAAGTCGATTTCCTGAACGGAAGTATTTACTTCGCATTGGATATTTGCAGAACGATAATTTTCTTTGGCGTTACTAGTGGGCATTTGTGTGAAAACTGTCCTCCCAATGTTTTCTGGGCTAATATTTCTGTTGAAATAAATTAGGAGTTGCGTACTATTCTCCCAATAAAAAGGTATTTCATCTACTGCATATCCATACCTTGCCTTTTTAGGGTAAATATGAATTATACGATTATTAGTAGCAACGGAATAGCATCTTTCGTTACTTACTATTGGAGACATATATTGATCGCTAATCGCTCCGATTCGGTTGTCAAAAAGGTAAGTTGTGTAATAAGGCACTTCAATATTATAAAATAGTTTATGGTACAAATTAAACCTTGAAATTTGTCGAAGATTTCTTTTTTCAACGTTCGTTCCTACTTTTTGTAATGACAAGTCCCATCCTGCGTAAGCTGCCCAATCGTATTGATAATCAAAAGAATCGGCAATCAAATTATGTAAATAACATATTTTAGCAAATTTCAACGAATCCGAAATATGGCTGGTTGAATTACGTGTAAAAGCATCGACCAATTTGTTCTGTTTATCTATGCTTTCACTTACACGCTTCTTATAAATTGGGTTCCATGCGTTGCGATTTTTTGACACCGCGTAAACCCAATAAGGCATAAATCCCGCTATTCCTCCATGGCTTCTTGTTGCAATCCAGGCGCCACTTTGGGTTACATTTACAACCAAATGGGGTAATGTCAAATGTGGTCTCCCGCTAATTTCATCAATGTTTGGAGCTAGGTCTTCTAATTCAAACCAATATCGAGTTCGTTTATTGTTCGATTCTTGCTTTGTAGTGGTAAGCCCATTAATCAATTCGATTTTTGATTGTGCACTATTAGGAAAAGATAGATAAAGTGAACTTTTCTTTTTATAAAGACCTGAGTTAAAGAATATGCGCTGACAATTGAACTCTTGAGGGTTTTCATAGTATGGTATTTCAATTGTATAGGTTATATCTAGCATATCGCCCGCCTGTATAGTTGATATGTCATACTGGTACCAATACAATTTCAAGGGTAATTGATTCTTGTATTTCATGTCAACTTTAGTAATCAACTTTTGAATTCCATCAATAGTATCGCTTTCATACTTAATAATTCTTGATGCAAAATGAGTTATTTTGTGATCATAGTAAGCTGGTCCAAACCGCTTGTATTTTCTGCTCTCTGGTATAATGCGAAAGTCGAAAATAGGATCGAAAGTTTCTGGTAAGATTATACTGTAGCTTGACAGTGTTGGTGTTTTGTTAAATTTAACTCGAACTTGTTTCTGAATTGTAATTGTGTAATCACCACTGCTGCTGTTGGTAACAATATATTTTACTTTTTCATCCACAATATAGTGATTGTAGTCTTCTAATTCCGCAGTTGGCAATTCAACAATTTCAAACTTAGCCCAATCATATTTATACTGTTTTTTGGGTTTGTACTGTCCTACTGATGTGAGCCAGACAATCAACAAAAGGGAAGATAAAATCGATTTCATACTTGTTTCCTCATCTCTATCAAGAACTGTGCAAACTTATTTTTAAACCTATTTCCTCAACGTTTTCATAAACTTAGTAGCGTAAACAAAATCAACCACCTCCTTGTTATCTGTTTTTAGAATGGCTTGTTTATCGCCTTCCCACCATTTCTCGCCTTTGTAGATAAAGATGATGTTGTCCCCGATTTCGATAACGGAGTTCATATCGTGGGTAATAACAACAGTAGTTATTTGATACTCTTCTGTAATTTCCTTAATCAGGTTATCTATAACAGCGGCAGTTTGAGGGTCTAACCCCGAGTTAGGTTCATCGCAGAAAAGATATTTAGGGTTCATTGCAATTGCCCTAGCAATTGCAACCCTTTTCTTCATTCCCCCGCCTAGCTCGGAAGGATATAATAGATTTACATTTTCAAGGTTCGTTCTCTGCAAACAGAAATTAGCTCTATCTAATTGTTCTTCTTCACTCATATCAGTAAACATAGATAAAGTGAACGTAATATTATCTTCAACTGTCATAGAGTCGAACAAAGCACTCCCTTGAAAAAGGAATCCTATTTCTTTACGAACTTCTTTTTTCTGGTTGAATTTCATGCTATGGAAATCGTTTCCACTAAATAGCACCTGCCCTGCATCAGGCTTAAGTAAACCAACAATGCACTTGGTAAGAGTAGTTTTCCCCGATCCACTAGTGCCTATAATTAAGTTGGTTTTTCCAGGATAAAAAGTTGCAGAAATATCTTTAAGAACCTTAGTTTCTCCAAATGATTTTGATATGTTTTTAAGTTCTATCAACTCAACATTAATTGCGTTAATACATAATTCATTATCAAGATTACAATGCTACTGTAAACAACCCCTTTTGTACTTGAACGTCCAACTTCCAATGCTCCTCCGCTAGTGTAGTAGCCGTGGTAGGCGGGTATGGATGTCATCGCGAAAGCGAAAAACATGGTTTTGATTAACGCATACACAATTGAAAACGAATCGAAATCGTATTGCAACCCCATTACGTAGGTGTAGGTCGACACGCTACCATTCATTATGCCTGCAATCCAACCGCCAAACAAAGACAAAAACATACTAATAATTACTAACAGCGGATTAATGACCACAGCCGCAATTATTTTTGGAGCAATAAGGTAAGATGCCGAATTCACGCCCATAATTTCGAGTGCATCAATTTGCTCGGTAACACGCATTGTACCAATCTCTGAGGCTGCTGCAGAGCCAATTTTTCCCGCTAATATCAATGCTAGAATGGTTGGCGAAAACTCTAAAATAATTGACTGTCGAGCCGTAAATCCTATGGTGTACTCAGGAATCCACGCACTATCGATGTTCGATGCAGTTTGAATTACGATAACCGCCCCCATAAAAAAAGCTATAATCGAGGCAATTCCTAAAGAACCCAACCCAAGGTTCGACATTTCAAAAATTGTTTGACGCCAATATATTGAGAACTTCTCCGGCTTATGGAAAGCCCTTCCCAAAAGCATAAAATACCTGCCAATATGATAGAATAAGTTCATTTTACCTAATGTCTGTAAAAATAAGACGAAACAAATATCGTTTTATTCTGTATAACTCTACTTGCCAATATGTGTTTGTGAATTACCTATATTT
>JAESTK010000070.1 GCA_016763645.1 Flavobacteriales bacterium | reverse complement strand
TGAATCGCTTGAGGGGCATTTGTATTGGTAAAAACAATTGTAGTTTGGCTAGTAGGGTCGTTTTCATTCTCCCATAAACGGCCAACGGTATAAAAACTTCCTTGATCGCATATGGGGCCTGGTGAACCTGACGTACACATACTTCCCATTGAGGCGCCATCGATACCCCTAGAAAAGGCTTGGCTATAAATAGTTGAAAAGCTAATGTTCGTTATTTGTGAATAATCACAATCATAACCATCTCCGCCTCCTACATTAGTTCCTTCCAGGCCTGTAAATATACCTCCGGCAACCGAATTGTCGACCGACCATGTTCCATTATCTTGAGCTCCTCCCATCATTGTACCATCTTTATCTAACGCTATACCGTAACAACTAAAAGTGTTGTATCCTTTACTTGCTGAAAAATAGGTTTGTCCTTGATTATACGAAACATGAATTCCTCCATCAGAAGCAACAAACATTTTATTTGGATTGTGTGGATCGAAATATACATCATGTTTATCGGAATGAACGTTAAACTCTCCTCCACCAAATTCTCCTGCAATTCTAGTTAATGAGCCATCATATCTCCATAACTGCACGCCTCCAATATAAACTGTTGATGCATCCTTAGGATTAACGCCTAGTGCTAAATCGTAATTAGCTTGGCCATTAAACAAGCCGCAGCAACTTCCAAAACCAACACCTGAATTTTCACCTTGATCATACGACCAAGTTTCTCCTCTATCTGTCGAAAGGTAAAAACCCCCCAACTCGCCTCCACTTGCAGACAATGCCCACACAGTATCGTTATTCGATGGTGCAAACTTTACGATAGTTCGACTCCCTGTTGGAGTCCCTGTGCCTGTAACATAAATAAAACTACCAATGTCTCCATCGGGAGAATGCATGACCTTGCCTCCTGCCGCATACAAAACTGTACCATCGTCTGCTATTCTAACATCGTTACCTGAAGCAACTGTAAACCCAGCAGTATTAAAGGCAGCGACATCCCATGTTGTACCGCCATCTTCGGTCAACATTAATCCACCTTTTGTGGCTGCAAAAACACGATTATCATTCGTTGGGTCAACTGCTATTCCGTTAATGTGAGCCCAGCCATCTCCTGTTGCATTAGCTGCAGGAAGTGTACTTGTTAATATTGTAAATGTTTCCCCATCAGTAGATTTGTATAGACCTTTGCCTATCATACCTGAACTACCAGAACCATCGAAATTTTCAAATGAGCAGCCTGTACCGACATAGATAGTCCCTCCCATCCCTTGGTCAATACAGCTAATTGCTGGCGAATCCGAGTGGTCGTCAATTGGTTCCCACGTTGCTGCTCCGTTAATTGACTTAAACAAACCACCAGCTACGCTACCTGCATACACAGTATTGCCTGTGGTGTCTAACTTATCTACCAAAATTGCACGAGTTCTGCCTCCAACATTATCTGGGCCTCTTTCTTTCCACTCTAAACCAACACCTGCTCTCTGCCCTCGCAAAAATTCTGCTTGCTCACGCCCTTTTAGTACATCTCTAATGTCTATTTCGCCAGTGTTAACATCCGCTCGAAACATCTTTTGAAACTCTTGAGCGTGCTTCCAACTTTGCGCTTTTTCGTTAAACGTTAATTGAGTTCGTTTTTCGTAAGAAGCTGAAACGTCAGTGTTACTATTCATCGTCAAACAGCCCACTCCAACTAGAGATGCTGCTATTGCGCTTACAAGTATTGTGTTCTTCATGCTATAATAATTTGTGTCTTAAAAATAGGTTCGCAAGGTACACATTTATATCCCTAATTCGAAAACAGTTTAACTAAATTATTTGAATGCTAAAATCTAATTTCGATTATCCACCTTCAACGGTGTAAAAATAAAAAGAAGTGTACGTTGCCCGATCAACAAATTATTAAACGGTTGATTTTTAAAGATAAATGGAATAATGTAGGTGTAAAGCCCTAAAAAAGATGCTTTTCTGCGTGGTATGAAGATCGAACAAGCGGCCCGCTCTCTACATATCGAAAGCCCATTTTTAAACCTATTTCTTTGTATTTATCGAACTGTGCAGGTTTAATAAACTCTACTACAGGAAGGTGTTCCTTTGTGGGTTGTAGGTACTGACCCAGTGTAAGAACATCGACATTTACCGATCGTAAATCTGTCATGGTTTCAATTACTTCTTCCTCGGCTTCACCCAAGCCAAGCATCATACCTGATTTGGTCTTCATTCCCCCTTTTTTTAGCCGCATTAGCACTTCTAAGCTTCGGTCATACTTGGCTTGAATACGAACTTCTTTCGTTAATCTTCTTACTGTTTCTAAGTTGTGGGAGACGATTTCGGGGGCTACATCTATAATTCGCTGGAGATTTTCCCATTTCCCCATAAAGTCAGGAATTAAGGTTTCCAAAGTTGTAGTTGGACTCAATTCTCGAACTTTGTTTACTGTTTCCGCCCAAATTATTGAACCGCCATCCTCTACATCATCTCTATCAACTGAAGTAATTACGCAATGCTTCACTTTCATCAGTTTTACTGATTTTGCCACACGCAATGGCTCGAAAGGATCAATTGCATCGGGGCGGCCGGTAGCTACTGCGCAAAAGCCACACGACCGAGTACAGGTATTCCCTAAAATCATAAAAGTTGCAGTTCCTGCGCCCCAACATTCTCCCATGTTGGGACAATTTCCACTTTCGCAAATGGTGTGTAGCTTATGATCGGAAACTAATTCTCTAACTTTCAGATATTCTTTCCCTGTTGGTAATTTTACCCGCAGCCAACTTGGCTTCTTAACTCTTGCTGAAGATTTAGTTTCAACATCAACCTCACTCATGATTTTTACTGTTTTTTTCCGAAATAAAAACTCAAATACCCTGTAAAAAATGCTCTTTGATTATGTGCAAACGCCATTATAGGAATTTGCTTGAAATATACATCAATGGCAACGCCTGTTTCTACTGACCGTACTAAATTCTCTACACCTGAGTACTCAAAATTTAGCCCTACCTTACCATGTAACCCTGGGTATATATTCGTTTTATCAAATCCCTTGAAGTAAGATGCGCGACCCAAAATCATATCAGGGTTATGTGAATTTGGGTCATAGACCTCCGTAGAAGGTGTGGCTCCCTCGTCTCGCCCTAATATGCTTGGATGATAAACTTCTAAATAAACGGGACGAACAAACCCAATTGGAGCACCTACATTGTAGTTAAACGAGACCTGAACCCCTCTTTTATCGCCTTTGCTATAAACCACCCTTTGGCGACCAATACTTGGGCGGAAAACTGTAAAATAATTTAGTTTTCCAAATACATATTTTTTCGTTCCCTCAATATACGGGTTTAACCTCTTCTCTTCTTTCGGGTGTTTCATGGTAACCAAATCTGCAGAAAACAACCACCTTTTACCATCTTCAATATACTTTGCTTTGCTAATACTTACCCCCCAACCATTAGTGTGGAAAAGCAACCCATAATACACCTCTGAAGTATAATCTATATCTGAAACGAAGTCATCTTTTTGTGCAAAAAGAGACCAGGGCAACCCAATCAAAACAGATATAAACAGAAATTTCTTAATCAAAATAGTAAGGAATTAGTACAAATATATGACATTTAACGCAAATTTAAACTCGATTAATATACGGACGGCAACAGTAAAAGTAAAATACCTTGGAGACCAAGGACAATTTAGATTCAAAATCAATCGAATTCTGAAATAAAAACCGAATGCACCAACTGATAATAAATTGAAAGGGCAAATCTTTAATTGGTGATTTGATTTTCGATTTCTTTAACAGAAATCTGAGAATGGGATGCAAAGTATCTGCAAATTCCATCAGCGATTAGCAATATTTGAGGTGATTCGTGCATCACATCAAACGTTTCAGCTAATTGATTCGAAACCCCTCGATACTGAATTAGATCTAGGTAATAAGTTGGAAGTGTCTCAGAATTTATATTCCAATCAGACTCTATATTCTTTTTTGCAAGAAAACTAACAGAACATCGAGTGCTGTGTTTAAAAATCAAAATACCCGAATTACTTTCAGATTTAGATTCTTGAATAAGAGTTGGAATTTGATTTACGGAAGTAAGTGGCTTCCAATTCATGAAAAATGCTAAACTTGCTCTGCCTGCTGATCCATGTTGTTGTCCAATTCACCATACGCTGGACACCTTTCATGTGAAGCACAAGAAGACAACAAACATGTTACAAACACAAAGACTGAGAATATTCCAATTAGCTTTTTCATCGTTTACTTCTTATTTTCCAATTTAAAGTACAAAAGTAATAACTTATACTTTAAACTCGATTTCGTTCTTTAACAAATATTGACGTAAAATTAATAAAAATGACATTACTACCAAATAAATACGAAAGGTATCGCTACTATTGTTCTCTTTCTTCTGTAAAATATGGCTACTTCTAAAATAAATCCAACCATCGAGAACTCTTGGAAAAAAGCGCTAAAAAATGAATTTGACGCCACTTATTTTCTTGAAATAAAGAAGTTTCTTACCGAAAAAAAACAATACATTATTTACCCTCCAGGAAACGAAATTTTTAATGCTTACAACTTAACACCTCTAAACAAGGTGAAAGTTGTGATAATTGGACAAGACCCTTATCATGGTCCAAGCCAAGCACATGGGTTGTGTTTTTCTGTTAGAAAAGGAACTCGTCAACCCCCTTCATTAATTAATATTTTTAAAGAACAAGTTACCGATTTAGGAATTAATTACCCGACACATGGTGATTTAACTCCATGGGCCACGCAAGGGGTTTTACTATTAAATGCTACATTAACAGTTACACAACATGAAGCAAATTCGCATCAAAATGTTGGGTGGCAAAAATTTACTGATGCGACCATTCGCACTGTGTCAGAACAGTGTAAGGGAGTTGTATTTTTGTTATGGGGAGGGTTTGCAAAAAGAAAAACAAAGTTAATTGACACTTCAAAACAACATGTTTTGACTTCAGGGCATCCGTCACCTTTGAGTGCCAACAGGGGATATTGGTTTGGTAATAAACATTTTTCGCAAACCAACAACATACTCCAGAAACAGGACAAACAGCCCATTAATTGGCAAGTGGAATAACAACAACGGTTAATTTGCGTTGAACCAACTAATGCGGTTTTTTTTCTTCATACTATTTATTGGGGTTTCCCAACTCGCTTTAGGGCAAGTTAAATTACATATAAACACTCTTGATTCCTCCTCTACGATAATTTCTAGTTACGACATTGAAACTGAATTTGCAACCAAAAACCGAGCTAAAAAAGCTGCCGAAGTAATTATTCCTCAATTAATTAACGATGGATATATTGCTGCTTCATTAGATAAGTGGCAATGTGATTCAATAACTTGTAACGCTACCATTTTTACAGGAAAAAAATATAAGTGGGCCCGTCTTGATAAAGGTAACGTTGATGAGTATGCACTTTCTAAAATTGGTTTTCGAGATAAACTATATAATAACAAGTTACTCAGCCAAAACCAGCTTGCTCAGCTATTCGAAAAACTAATTGCACATTACGAAAACAATGGCTACCCCTTTGCATCGGTTAAACTCGATAGCGTTTCGATTAAAAATGAAATCGTTTCTGCTCAACTTTATCTCGAAAAAAATCAACTGACTACAATCGATAGTATTTCGATAATCGGCTCAGCTAAAATTATCCCAATCTATTTGTACAATTATTTAGATATTAAGCCTGGGGCGACTTACAACGAAGAAAATATTTCGAGAATTTCTACTCGAATTACCGAGTTACCTTTTTTAAAGCAAAAGCAGCCATTCGAAGTGCTTTTTACAACCGATTACAACAAATTAACTTTATTTCTCGACAATAAAAAAGCAAGTAAATTCGATGGCGTATTGGGGATATTACCAAGCGGTAATTCGGATAAAATCCTTTTTACAGGAGACATTAAATTACTACTCATCAACTCATTAGGCCGAGGAGAATTAATTAACTTAAACTGGCGAAAACTCCAAAATCAAACTACCGATTTAAAAGTAAACGGAGCATATCCTTTTGTTTTTAATACCCCTTTTGGCATTGAAGCGAAGTTTGTGCTGTACAAAAGAGACACTACCTTTCAAGACGTGCAGGGGATGGTTGGCGTTCAATATATATTACCTCGCGGAAATTATTTTAAAGTATTTGCCGACCAAAAAGAGTCTCGTTTGCTAAGCACAAAAGGAATGGAAAATATTTCCAAATTGCCCAACCAAATTGACGTTAATAACACCACTTATGGACTTGGGTTACGTTCCGAAAAACTAGATTATAAATTTAACCCAACACGCGGCTACCAATTTATTATCGAGGGGGGTGCTGGTACTCGACAAATCATTAAAAATGCAAATTTACCTGATGAAATTTATGCTGATATAGCACTAACAACGCTCCAACTTAACGGAACTGGATATTTCAACTATTTTATACCCATAAAAAAACAAGCTGCCATAAAAATGGGTGTAAAAGGTGCGTATCGCTATAGCGAACAACTGTTTAAAAACGAGCTGTATCGAATTGGTGGTTTGCTAACTCTTCGGGGATTCGATGAAGAGTCGATCAACGCTTCATCATATGCAATCGGCACTATTGAGTTTCGATATCTACTCGAGCAAAATTCGTACACGTACCTATTTATTGACGGTGGCTACTACGAAAACAATTCTATAGAAGAGTTTAAATCGGATTTTCCGTTTGGTTTTGGCGCGGGAATAAGTTTCGAAACTAAAGCAGGCATTTTTTCTTTAAACTACGCTTTAGGATATCAAGAAAATCAGTTAGCGCCAATTCGTGCTGCAAAAATTCATTTCGGTTTTGTAAATTTCTTCTGACACATCAAAGGTTATTGCTTACTTTTATCGCTTCGATTCATGGAAATTATTTTACTCATATTAGGCATCTCAATTGGTTTTACTTTAGGTTTTTTCTATCAAAGATCTAAATCGAATACTACCCCAACAAATGGCAACCAAGATGAAATTGATTTATTGAAGAATCAACTTCACGAAATCGATAAACAAAGAGCTTTAGCTGAAGAACGCATTGCAAATGCTGTCGATAAATTTAAATATCAAGAAGAAGATTTAGATGCAAAGGCTTCAAATATAGATAGGCTGAAAGAAGAAAATATTTTACTACAGGCGAACAACAATTTCCTTGATGAAAAATTGCAAACGCAAAAGCAAGAGTTAGAAAACATTCAAAAGAAATTTTCTACGGAATTTGAAAATATCGCTAATCGAATTTTAAAACAAAACACAACCGAATTTAGCGAAACCAACCGAAAAAAGCTAAACGAAGTATTAAATCCATTGAAAGAGAAATTGGGTGAATTTGAAGAAAAAGTTCAAAAAACGTACGAAAAAGGACTAGCTGAACGCTCAACACTCGCGCAACAAATAAAGAATTTAGCTGAGCTTAACAAGCAAATGCATACCGATGCCCAAAATCTAACCAAGGCTCTAAAAGGAGACTCAAAAACACAAGGAAATTGGGGTGAATTGCAATTAGAAAAAATTCTTGAAAGGGCTGGACTTGAAAGAGGGATTCATTACGAAAAAGAGCACAATCTAAAAACCGAAGAAGGTGCTAACCAGCGGTTAGATTACATTATTAAATTGCCAGACGACAAACACCTAATCATAGACTCTAAGGTTTCGTTAACCGCATATAATTACTATTACAACGAAGAAGATGAAGTACTCAAAGAGCAGTTTTTTAAAGAACATTTGGGTAGCGTAACCGAACACATTAACTCACTTAGCAATAAGAATTATCAAAACTTAGACATTACACAACCCGACTATGTAATGATGTTTTTAGCAAACGAACCCGCGCTTACTCTTGCACTAAAAAAAGAACCACGGCTATTCGAAAAAGCATTAGAAAAAAACATTGTTTTGGTTTCTTCATCAACACTTTTGGCAACATTAAGAACGATATCGTACATTTGGAAAACAGACAAACAAAACAAAAATGCCAAAGAAATTGCCGACCAAGCAGGTAAATTATATGACAAATTTGTTGGCTTTACAGGTGATTTATTAGAGGTTGGAAAAAAAATGGAAGGAGCAACAAAATCTTATGAAAGCGCGATGAAAAAACTTTCAATGGGGTCTGGGAATTTAGTTGGACACGTGCAAAAATTAAAAAAACTAGGGGCATCAACCACTTCCAATAAAAACATTGAACAAACGTTGTTAGACCAATCTGAAGATGATGAAATTTAGCAAGTGGATTTATATCGTTTTGGTCGCCCTTGTTGCGATTCCATCTTGCACGAGCACAACAAAATTAAGCTCTACCAATTTAGCGAGTATTTATAATTGGTCTGACGAAAAATTTAATCCTCAGTACATCGTTTATCACGATAACGATTCTTCATCTTCTCTCTACTTTCGGTTTAATTCTGAAGAATTGACTTACCGAATGACAGACGCCACAAAACCTGCGGAAGCAAAAATAAAAATCAATTACACGCTTTACGATTCGTTCGAATCAGAAATAATTAAAGACAGTCTTACCTCTTATTTAATTGAAAATTCTTCGGCTAACGACCCGAACTACATCACAGGAAGAATAGACATAAAAGTCAAAAGAGACCAACGATATGTACTAAGAATAATTACTGCGGACATATATGGCGGTAAAGAATCAGAGCAATTTATAAATGTTACCAAACTCGATTTGCTTACTCGACAAAACTACTTGGTAACCGACACATCGGGAACTCCCATTTTTGGAAGTTACATCAATCAATCTCAAGAGGTGTTAGTTCATTTCAACCACATTCGATTTAAAGAATTAGAAATCAGAGGATACAACCGTGAGTTTAAATTGGCCCCTCCTCCATTCGCAACATATACTCCCAAGCCGTTTCTGTACGAAGCAGAAAACATCTCTTACGCAAAATTAACCAATGGAATTGCAAAAATTACAATGCCAGCGAACGGTTTTATCCATTTAATTGCAGACAAAGATTCTCGAAAAGGAATTACACTCTATACTTATCCAGAGCATTTTCCTGCCTTCGGTACAAACGAAAGAATGATTGAACCGCTTAGATATATAACCAGCAAAAAAGAATATCAAGAATTAACAGAAAATCCTGAACTAAAACGCGCCTTAGACCAGTTTTGGATTGAAAATGCTACCAACCCAGAAAGAGCAAAAGAACTCATCAAGCATTTTTACAATAGAATTGAATATGCCAATATCTATTTTTCGTCTTTCGATGAAGGTTGGCGAACCGACAGAGGGATGGCCTACCTTATTTTTGGACCACCAAATGCTATTTATAAAACCTCATCGGCAGAAAGCTGGGTGTATGGCGAAGACAATAACTACATGTCAGTTAACTTTGTTTTCTCTAAAGTGATTAATCCATTTAGCGATAATGATTATCGCTTAAATCGCTCATCAATATACAAAAGCCATTGGTATAGAGCTGTTGATAGCTGGCGACAAGGGCGTGTTTTCTTAAATAACTAATGAAAGAAAAGGAAAAATCCAACATTATTTTCGGAACTCGTCCGATAATTGAAGCTATACAATCGGGTAAAGAGGTTGATAAGGTTTTGATTCAAAAAGGAATTAGAGGCGAAGTTTATGCTGAGCTAAATCAAATGTTGAAACAACGAAACATAGTGTCTCAGCATGTACCAATTGAGAAATTAAATCGCTTTACACGAAAAAATCACCAAGGTGTTGTTGCCTTTATTTCTCCAATTATTTATCAAAATATTGAAGATATTCTACCCGGAATTTACGAAAAAGGTGAGACTCCCCTACTTCTAATTTTAGACCGAATTTCAGATGTTAGAAATTTTGGAGCCATTACTAGAACAGCTGAATGTGCAGGTGTTCATGCAATTATCGTTCCCGAAAAAGGTAGAGCTATGATTGGCCCAGATGCTATTAAAACTTCAGCAGGAGCGTTATTCAAAATTCCTGTTTGCAAGCATCGTTCGCTAAAACAATGTGCCGATTTTTTACAGCAATCAGGAGTTAAATTAGTTGCCTGTACTGAAAAAACTGATAGCCAATATTTTGACTTTAAATACAACGATCCCATCGCTATAATTATGGGTTCCGAGGAGGACGGAATTAGCAACGACTTAATTCGAAAAGCTGATTATTTAGCTAAAATTCCGTTAGTTGGAAAGATTGAATCTCTAAATGTTTCAGTAGCTGCAGGAATTTTAATGTACGAAGTTGTTAAGCAAAGGCTATTAGAATGAAGTTTGAGCGACTGTTAATTGCTGTAATTCTAATTATTGGCGCCATTCTTCGGTTTTATAATCTAGAAAGCTTTTCTCTGACCAACGATGAGCTTAGTATTATTATTGATGTGTGGCAATGCAACAGCTTTGGAGAAGCAATTAGCAATGTTAAAAACACTGTAAACACTGCTTTTCTCCCTCTTCTTGTTTATTCTATCGGACATTGTTTTGGTTGGAGTGTTATTTCAGTTCGAATAATATTTGTTTTGTTTAGCATTCTATCCATTTTATTCTCCTATTTAATAGGTAAAAAATGGTTCAATCCAAACGTTGGAATTGCCGTTGCAGGATTAGTTGCTTGCCTTGAGTTCTCAATTCTCAACTCGCAAATTGTTAGGCCATATAGTCCTGGTCTATTATTCTACCTAGCTTACGTGTACTACTGGAGCCAATATCTGTTTTTCGATAACAAAAAATCTAATCTATTAGTCATTGGTATAGCGTTTTTAGGCGCCCTTGCAGCTTCAACACACTACTTTTGTGCACTTTCTGTTGGTATTACTGGAATTGTAGGGCTCTTCTTTTTGAATCGATTCAACTGGAAAAATTACTTAAAATTTATCGTTTTAGGGGTTATTTTATTTTCTCCCAATGTGCCAATTTTACTTAAACAAATGGGATCTTCAGCAACTTTAGGGTGGTTAGGTTATGCGTCTCCATATTTTATTTTGCATCACATCTATACAATCTTTAATAACTCAATCTTGCTTTTGCTGTTTTGTTTAGCTCCCATTATAATATACATAATCCATTTTCGAGTAAAAAAATTCAATAGGCTTCAATTTATTTCCATAGCTCTATTCATTCTACCTTATTTCGCATTAACAATATATGAACTAACAATTCAACCAACTCTTGTGTCAAGATATTTATATTTTTCGTTTCCTTTTTTATTAATTTTCCTTCTGTCTTTTATTCAAAAAAGCGGAAAACTAGCCAAGATAATTACTTTTTCAATTGTTTCATTTTCATTGATTTCATCAACCTTGATAAACAAAACATACTCCACGTTTCATTATGGAGAATTTAAACGTATTGCAGAAAAACATGCCTTGTGGGAGAGAGATTACGGAAAAGAACATCTTTCAGCGGCTTCTCTTATCATTTCAGAAGATTACATCAATTTTTATTTCGAAAAACTACATCTTAAACCACCATCGTCAATTGTATACATTGACAGAACGAAAAAACAACAGGAGCTTGCGGAATATGTTAACCTCTCGGCTGCAGATTACTTCGTGTTTTCTTGGTCTAATACACAAACGCCTTTAGAACTTTACGAAATAATACTGCAAAAATATCCGCACATTGAACAGCAAAAAATCTATTACAATTCAGCAATTACTCTGTTTTCGAAAGATGCTCAAAATACATCTACCTCGTTTTCAAGTAATCTCAATTACGTAAACCCAAACACAACGTTTTGGAATTTAAAAAAAGAGAATATCGTTATTTCCGATTCTATGCTACTCGAAAAAATGAATGCAGATATTCTATACAGCTCAACGTTTGAGACAAGCGTTGAAAAACTTACGTTCGACAAAAACGACAATTATATAGTCGCATCAATAGATTACAAATCAGATAGCAACATTAACCCACTGCTAGTGCTTACAATTACTCGTGGTGATGAAAACATAATATGGCGTTCTGCTAATTTTAGCGACTACAATTCAAACGATGAGTATTCAACCGTTTTTATTTGTACCAAAATCCCCTCAAATGCTAAACCTACTGATATTATAAAAGCCTTTGTTTGGAATAATTCCAAAGACTCTCTTCAATTCAATAATTTCTCTATAAAGATTAAAAAACAATCAGAAATCCCTTCCTCATCATACTTTTTCTAAAATAACTGTCATTGTTATGCGCGCATAACAATTTTTGTTTATATTTGGGTTCAAATGAAGCCAGAAGAAACAATAGATTTTCCAATTAGATGGGCTTGGCACAGAATAGCAAGACTTTATAATACAGAAGCATCCAAACATGGCGGCAGTATGGCGTTAGGTTATGTATTACTCAACATAGATTTCGAAAACGGAACGCCATCTACAAAACTAGGTCCGCAAATGGGCATGGAACCCCGAAGCCTCACAAGGACTTTAAAGTCTATGGAGAAAAAAGGACTCATATATAGAGAACCCGACAAGAAAGATAAGCGCATGGTTCGCATTCTTCTTACTGAAAGCGGCAAACAAATGCGAGAAATATCAAAAACTACCGTAATTCAATTTAATGAAAGCATCCAATCGAAAATTAGCAAGAAAAAACTAGATACTTTTTTTGATACAATGAACGAAATAAACTCAATTTTAGAAACAGAGAGCATCTTTGATGAGCCAAAAGTCGTGAGTTAAAAAGTTAAAGTAAAATGAGAAAATTAAAAATAGTTAATGGACAGATTGGGACCATAAAAGATTGTGGACAACAAGAATGTTTTTTACAGAAACGTCTTTATACTTTTAACTTGTCACTTTAATCTTATAAAAAATGAAAAAATCAATTCATAAAGTAGCAGTACTTGGCTCTGGCGTAATGGGGTCAAGAATTGCATGTCATTTTGCAAACATTGGTTGCGAAGTATTATTATTAGATATTGTACCTAAAGAAGCCGCAGATTCAAATGACAAAAAAGCGAGAAACAAAATTGTTGATGATGCTTTAAAATTTGCGCTAAAGTCGAACCCCTCTCCTATCTACAACAAGAAGTTTGCAAAGAGAATCACAACTGGAAATTTTGATGACAATCTATCCGAAATTGCGGATGCAGATTGGGTAATTGAAGTTATCATCGAGAATCTCGACATCAAGAAATCTCTATTCGAAAAAGTTGATGCTGTTCGTAAACCTGGTACATTAATCACTTCTAACACTTCAGGAATTCCAATCAATATGATGTTAGAAGGAAGAAGTGAAGATTTTCAGAAAAACTTTTGCGGAACACACTTTTTCAACCCTCCAAGGTATTTGAAATTATTAGAGATTATTCCATCTAAAAAAACTGATTCTGACATTATCGACTTTTTAATGGATTACGGAAATCGTTATCTAGGAAAAACAACCGTACTCTGCAAAGATACACCTGCATTTATCGCGAATCGAGTAGGTGTCTATTCCATTATGTCACTGTTTCATATTGTTACCGAAATGGATTTAACAATAGACGAAGTAGACAAATTAACTGGCCCTGTTTTAGGTCGTGCCAAGTCAGCTACGTTTAGAACTTGCGATGTTGTTGGATTAGACACATTGGTTCATGTGGCCAATGGTGTTCAACAAAATTGCCCGGATGATGAAGCAAATGAGCTATTTCATTCGCCAGAGTACGTTACAAAAATGGTGGAAAATGGATGGTTGGGTTCAAAGACCAAACAAGGGTTTTATAAAAAGGTAAAAGACGAAAACGGCAAAAGTCAGATTCTATCTCTTAACCTGAAAACACTTGAGTACGAGCCAAAGAAAAAAGCAAAATTCGCTACGCTGGAATTAACCAAGTCTATCGAGAACCTTAAAGAAAGAACCAACGTT
>JAESTK010000069.1 GCA_016763645.1 Flavobacteriales bacterium | reverse complement strand
TAAAATGAAATGCCTAAAAAACATACTCCTAACCTCCATTGTCATCCTGAGCCTGTCTAAGGGCGAACAATGCTACGGACAAACAACACCTGGTCATTCTGAGCTCGTTTATACTGAGCGTGCCGAAGCAAAGGGTGTCATTGGAGTGAGAGTTTAAAACAAAATACTATGAAAATTTTAAGAAATATTTTAGCAGTAATTGGAGGTTGGGCAATTGGTAGTGGGGTAAACTTAGGAATTATTGAAATAGGTCCTAGCATCATCTCAACTCCAGAAGGTTTCGATAATTCTACAATGGATGCGTTGGCAGCAACTATTCATTTATTAGACCCAATAAATTATATCTCCGTATTTCTGGCTCACGGGTTAGGAACGCTAGTAGGTGCTTTTGCTGCGGCAAAAATTGCAGCGAGTCATAAAATGATATTTTCTATGGCTATCGGTGGTTTGTTTTTATTGGGAGGAGTCACAATGGTATTTATGCTGCCTTCGCCAGTATGGTACACTATCGTAGATTTAGTAGGTGCGTATATTCCAATGGCGTGGGTCGGTTGGAAACTAGCTGGCAGCAAATGATGTTGAAACAAATTCTACTCCTTGTAGTCGTGCTGAATTTGTTTCAACGACCATCTATGGCTCAATTTACCGTTGCTGAACAAACCCAAATAGACAGTCTTAACAATATAATTTCATCTGTCAAAAGTCACGATACCTCCATAGTAAGTGCCTATGTTGCGCTAAGTGAGGTTTTGTATGTTTCTAATATTGATACTTTAAAATCATTATACATCAATTATATTTGGCGAATAACTTAAAAAACAAAACCATGGCAACCATAACATTAAAAGGGAACGAAATTCATACATCAGGTACATTAACACCTGTTGGCGAAAAACTAAGCGATTTTTCGCTTATCGCAGTAGATTTATCAACCAAAACTCTTGCCGATTTTTCGGGAAGTAAATTAGTGCTGAATATCTATCCAAGCGTTGACACCGGGACTTGCGCGGCTTCAACAAGAAAATTCAACGAACTAGCTTCTTCTCTGAGCAACACAAAAGTATTATGTATTTCTAGGGATTTGCCCTTTGCTCAAAATCGTTTTGTGGTGCCGAAGGGTTAGAAAACGTAATAATGCTATCAGACTTTAATACGGGCAAATTCGGGACAGATAACGGTCTTCAAATTACAGATGGACCACTAACGGGACTAAATTCTCGATGCATTATCGTTTTAGATGAAAACAACACAATTCTACACACAGAACAAGTAACGGAGACCGTTGATGAGCCAAATTATGATGCCGCGTTAGCAGCGCTCTAATGAAAGTTGTCTCCACTAACATTGCAGAGCCTAGAACCGTACTTAAAAACGGAAAAGAAGTACAAACAGGCATATATAAATCGCCCGTTTCAGCCGGAATTTATCTCGGCAAAACTGATGTTAAAAACGACTCTGTTATCGACAGGAAATTTCATGGCGGAATAGATAAAGCTTGTTATCTCTACTCCGCAGACCACTATCCTTTTTGGAAAAAACAGTACCCTAATTTAGATTGGCATTTGGGAATGTTTGGTGAAAACTTAACCATTGAGGGGCTAGATGAATCAAAAATTCAGATAGGCGACACTTTTGAAATTGGTGAAGCCACAATTCAAGTTTCTGAACCCAGGAGACCTTGTTCTATTCTCGGTATTCGGTTTAACGATAAGGGGCTGGTAAAAAAATTCATGAATACGCCTTACCCCGGAATTTATGTTCGTGTATTAGAAAATGGGCTAGTAAAATCGGGAAATGAGATGAAAAAAATCTACTCAACAGGAGATAGTTTAACCATTAAAGATGTTTATTCCATTTTTTCTGACAACTCAAAAAATATGCCTTTGATAAAAATGGCGTTAAACGAGCCTCACCTATCGGAAGATTGCAAAAACAGTATTAGAAAACGATTTAAGTAATCGGTTCGCTTAAAAAGCGTAACTTTATCCTTCAAATCAATACGTTATGGACAATTTACACATTGAAGGCGATTTAAAAAATCCAACTCTAAGTTTCGATTATGCAAGTGGAACAATCTCCATTAAAGGTCGCTCTTGGCCCGAACATGCTGTAAATGTATATCAACCTGCTTTCGATTGGCTAGAGGCTTATAAAAAGAAGCCCCAAGCAAAAACGACTTTTAAAGTTGAGCTAGAGTACTTTAACACAAGTTCTTCCAAGGTTGTGTTGCAAATAATGCAAAAAGCTGCCGAAATGCACAAAAGTGGGATGGATGTTAAGGTAGAGTGGTACTACGAAAACGATGATTTTGACTTAAAAGAAGAAGGCGAAACTTTTGCTGAAATGGTAGATGTGCCCGTTGAAATGGTTGGCATAGAAGAATTTGATTTTACGTTCGATAGACCAAACCTAAACTCGAAATCCGATTAGGGAAATGTCGTCAACTTGCTGATAGCCATCCATCCAGTTTGTTAGCGATTCTTCTAGCGCTTTTTTCTGTTCATTAAAACTAAGGTTAGCTGACGAATTGATTAGTTCTAATAATTGTTTCTGTTTAAATTTTTTCCCTTTTGGACCACCAAATTGGTCTTGAAATCCATCGGTACTTGTATAAATCGAATCGCCCTTTTGTAATTGAATCGTAACGCTTGTAAATGGTTTATCCTCTGTTTCGTTTCCACCTATCGATAATCTATCCCCTTTATATTTAATGAGTTCTTGACCTTTTAGATGAAAAATTGAATTCATTCCTCCAGAAAATTCCAATTGAAGGGTTTTTTTATCGTACGCCATCATCACGATATCCATTCCGTCTGACGCAGAAATATGCTCGTTATTCAGTGCAGCCCTTACTTTTTTATCTAAAATAGTTAGCGCCTCAGAGGTCGATGTTATTACATTGTCAGTTATAATTTGCCCTAAAAAATTACTGCCCATCATGCTCATAAATGCACCGGGTACACCGTGTCCAGTGCAATCCGCTAATACAATTACACAATGGTTGCCTTGTTGAGCAAACCAATAAAAATCACCACTAACAATGTCTCTCGGCTGAAATAACACAAAATAATCATCGAACACATTTTCAAGAATAGAGTGGGAAGGCAATACTGCTTCTTGTATTCTTCGGGCATAATTAATACTATCGGTAATGTCCTGGTTTTTCTCCTCAATCAATTCTTTTTGAGCAACTATATCTGCTTTTTGGGCTTCAATTTCATTGTTTTTTAGCTGTAACTTTTCATTTGCTGCTTTTTTCAATTGGTTTCCATAAATCATCATTCCTAAAAACAACAAAATGATAATTCCTCCAGCCAATAAATAGTTGCGTTGCGCCTCGTGCTGTATAATTTGTATTTCTTGTGTGTCAATTTTATTCGATTGAATCTCTCTTTCGTTTGCCAACAAAGCAATCTCTTTATCGCTTTTATGTTTGGTTGAATCCCCTGCATCCCAAACAAGCTCTTTCACGTCTTCACCCAAATGCTTGTGGATAATATTATTCAACATTGTGGGAAATGACTCTTGAGCAAAAAACCGATTGATGGGTTCTTCCCACCCGCTATTTTTCGAGAAAATTAGCCCGTATCCATTTCGTTCAACTTTAAATAAATACTGCCGTTTGAGCCGTATGCCATCTTTCAGCATTTTTAAGTAAATAGGGAGTTCTATGTAGCCGTAGAGATTATCTTCGTTAGCAATTCTTTCGCGAATAGTTTTTGCTTCGTCTGCATTTTCAATCCTAATTTCAGGGTGAATCGTTCTTAACCACTCTAAATCCTTTTCGAACGTTGTATTTGGAATACTCAGAGCTGTTGCGTTAATAAACGCTGTTTTAAAGTCCTCTTCATCTTCTAAAATAGGTAAGTTTTTACTGTTAATCATTACCTCAATATCTGGCATATACTGGGGTGAAAACCCTACTTCTTGCAGTCTTTGTTCGGTAATTGAAAAAGAACAAGCTCCTAAACCGTCTGTCCCATTTTTAATGGTTTCGTATAACCCTAAAAAGCTGTCAGCCTTTTTAAATGTTAAATCAATTTTATAGCCCTCTCTAATTAAAAACTGCTGAAATTCTAGTAGTAAGTCGTATTCAATTCCTTGCAAAGAACCCGATTCATCACTAATAAAATTATACGAATTATAGTAATTTACGACAAGTGTTCCTGAGCGATTTTCTTGTATTTCTTTCCAGTCACTTCCAAATGAAGAAATAGATAAAAACGTGATTAAAAGAAAAAGAAGCCTTTTCATTACAAACAAAGATAGTGTCTATCTTTTTAAAAATTGATTTCAATACGTCTATTTACTTGAATAAGTCATCCTTACGTTGAAAGACTAAATCTAAAAAACAACAGTATCTTCAACCTTTGCGGGCGACAACACAAAACTATCTCCTCTCCCTAATACATTTAAATTAATGCGGTTCGTTTGGTTGTGGTAGGCCTCAATAAAAATAGTGCTTTTTATGGATAGCGATTTTATGTTTTCAACGCCTTTGATCTCGATATAACACCACGTTTCTCCTTCTTCTACTTCTTTACCTATATATAAAGGTTTAGCAACTGTTCCGTTTAATAAAACCACAAAATGTTTTTGCAGGTATTCTTTAATGTACTCGTCTGCTTTTTCTGATTCGTTTTCTTCGCCTAAAAACAATTTTTTGGCGCCTTGCGATTCCAGTACTTGCTCTACATCTTCGGTTATTAACTTAATCGCTATTTCTAGCGACTTAGTTTTCTCGTTATAGTCTATTTGGGTAATGCTCACATGATATCCATGAGTCCATCCACTATAAGATGTTATAATAAGAACCAGAAAAGTTCCGAGGAATGATTTCATTGCTACTTTTCGTTTGCTTTTTCCTCTGCTCGTTTCGCTCTTTGAATTGGATTTTCACCCCCCGAAATAGCTCCTCTTCTTCCGTATCTACTCGATTTATACACCTGAAAGCGGCTTTGCTGAAATGTTCTTGGCCAGTTATTGTTGGTCATGTCAACATCAGCGGTTTCTAAATAAGGGTCTGTTGAAACGTTCATCACTTCCTTTTTAAAGAAGAAAACTTTAGAAACCGATTCTGCGTTAAATCGCCATATTTCAGCAGGGATATATTGCTTTTCTTTTGTGCCGTCAGTAAACGTAAACTCAACGATAATAGGCATTGGCAACCCACCAATATTAGTGAAGTCTAATTGATAATAATTATACCCTGCGTTAATCAACGCTTTTTCATCTTCGTCTAATTTAGCAAGGTATTTTTCATAATCTTCCTTGTCTAAAATTGAAGTTTCGAAAGGATCGTAAGTGTTGTAGAAATCAACCGCTTTGGAGTCTTCGCCAACGTAAGTTGTAGGAATATCTTTTTTATCTCTAACATAGCCAATGTATATCGTTTCATTGGATCTTTCCTCAATCTTCATTGGATTTTCCACTTCAGGATTTTTGGTGTCTAAACGGAACCAATTTACATTATCTAACGAAATGTCTACGTGTTCTGTTCCATAAAACCAGCCTCTCCAAAACCAATCTAAATCAGTTCCTGAGGCATCTTCCATTGTTCTGAAAAAATCTGCAGGAGTTGGGTGCTTAAACATCCAGCGATTACAGTATTCTGTAAAAGCGTAATCGAATAATTCTCTTCCTAAAATCGTTTCACGAAGAATTACTAATGCTGTTGCAGGTTTTCCATAGGCGTTATTTCCAAACTGAAAAATAGATTCCGAATTCACCATAATAGGAGAAATATTGCTTTTATCTCCTCGCATATAATCAACTATTTTTGATGGTGGGCCTCTTCGTGAAGGGTAATCAGTATCCCACTCTCGTTCCGCCATGTATTGCACAAAAGTATTTAATCCCTCGTCCATCCATGTCCATTGACGTTCGTCTGAGTTAATAATCATCGGGAAAAAATTATGCCCCACTTCGTGTATAATTACCCCAATCATTCCGTTTTTAGTTCTTTCTGTATAAGTGCCATCTTTTTCTGGCCGACCGTAGTTAAAACAAATCATAGGGTACTCCATTCCGTTCCACTTACTGTGAACAGAAATTGCAACAGGGTAAGGATAATCAAAGGTGTGTTTAGAATACGAGAGAACTGTATGCGCTACAACTCTTGTTGAGTATTGCCCCCAAAGCGGATTTCCTTCTTTTGGGTAGTATGACATTGCCATTGTGGTTTTACCATTACCTAACTTCACACCCATTGCATCCCAAATAAATTTACGTGAGGTAGCAAATGCGAAATCTCTAACGTTTGTTGCAGAGAACGTCCATGTTTTTGTGGCAGTAGATTTTTGTTTTTCAGCAGCCTCAGCTTCTTCTTGAGTAACAATTAAAATAGGTTCTGTTGCTGTTTTTGCTTGTTTAAAACGAGCTTGTTGTTCCGATGTTAATACTGAGCTTGAATTTTGCAACGTTCCTGTTGCACCAACAATATGATCGGCTGGTACAGTAATATTTACTTTATAATCTCCGAAAGGAAGTGTAAATTCTCCACGACCCAAAAACTGCTTGTTTTGCCATCCTTCAACTTCGTTATAAACCGCCATTCTTGGAAAAAACTGTGCGATGGTATATACTAAATTATCTCCTTCCTCAAAGTGCTCAAAACCCGAACGACCGCCAATTTTTATTCGATTATTTATGTTGTACCACCATTTTATTTTAAATGAATAAGACGCTCCTGGCTTTAGTGGTTTAAGTAAATCAACTCTCATCATGGTATGGTTTACTACATATGGAAGGTCTTTTCCGCTCGCGTCTTTTACGTAATCGAGTTTAAATCCGCCATCAAAATCGTTGTGCAGTTTTTTCAGTTCCCTAATGTCCATTCGCCCATTGTCTATTGAGTTAGTTGCTATCGCTTTTGTCTCCGAGTCCTGAGCGCGCATGTTTTGATCCAACTGAACCCATAAGTATGTCAATACATCTGGTGAATTATTTTTGTAAGTAATGGTCTCCTCGCCTTTAATGGTTTGCTTTTCATCATCAAGCGTAATGCTAATTTGATAATCTGCTTGTTGTTGATAATACTGATGTCCTGGAGCGCCAGAGGCAGTTCGGTAAACATTTGGCGTTGCCAACTCTTGTTTTAGTTGACGAAAATCATTTTGATTTGTTCCTCCTTCTTGTGCAAACGAGTTAAAAAAAATCAATAGAAACGATGCTGTTATTACAAGTACTTTTTTCATAGCCTTCAATTTTGAAGGATCAAAGATATGCTTTTAAAGGGAAAAAGAAAGTCCGAACATCAATGGCGATTGCCGCCTAACATACTCTTGTAAAGGAGGTATTGATCTTCTTCGTGTAAAGAGAAATAAATTCCAGTTAACCCTGCGATTGGTTCAAACAAAGAGGGATTTAATTCGTGTGATTTTTGCATATAAGGCAATGCCGTAAAGAAAAGCTTAACGCATTCTAATTGTAATTCATCAACTTGGGCTAGATCTACACCGTAATCCATTGACTTAATGATACTCACAGCTCTATTGTATACCAAAATGCCTAAATTGTAATTCGCATTCCAGTTTTCTGAATCTCCTTTTATGATGTTTTGGTACACCACTTTTGCCTGATAATAATGTTGATCGTTCTCAATTCTATCTGACTCATATAAAACCATAAATCCATTAGCTAAAGCCAATTGATACTGCACATCTTGATCTCCAAATTGTTTCTTTGGATCAACCAATAGGTAGGCTTCTTTATATTTTACGTAGTTACTGTAAGAAACATCAAATAATTCGTTTTGTAAATCGACAACCGCATTGTTATAGTACGTAGAGGCTATATATTTCCCCATCTTCAGAGCCGATTCTTCATATAGGTCTCTATTCTCAGTAGTTAAAAAGTGTTTAAGGGCGCTTATGGATTCGTCTCTTGCGGAAGAAAACCTGTCTGTTTGCTGTTCTGTTTTATAGATATTTTTATAAATATAAAGTCTGTAATACCATGTCTCTGCCAAATCTGCAGTTTCAGGGTGTTTAGTAACTTCATCAATTTGCGTTTGAGCTAAAGACAAATTACCCTCCGTTAGGGCATCAATGGCTGTATTTAACTTGTCTTGCTGGGCAAAACCAAGAGAAACCCATAAAAGGGCAACAAATGTCGCTATTATTGTATTTCTAACCATCTACAAATCAGTCGCTTTCATGAAGCAACATTGATCAATTTCGAAACTTAACAAGCTACGATAAAGTTTTGTACGAGAATGGACTCCATTTGTTTCTTCTCACTCGCTTACCCCTCCTCAATAGTAGCTTACTTCTGCTTCAGAAACAAATATAGGAAAAGAGAGAATCATCTGCAACGACCGAATACGCAAATTGTTGTGAGGCTATAATAAAAAAGGCTGCTTCAATGGAGTGACACTAAGGTAAATCGCATGTTTCCATAGATAAGTTGCTCTTGAGCAGACTTAGGGTTTAGCAGCCGTTGAGATTCTTTAGTCTGTGTTTTCGTGTTCGTTAGATTTGATTAATTCTTAGAGTTCGGTAATAGTAAAATAGGGGTAGTTGTTGTACCAGCAACTTTTAAAGCAATTGAAGTCGTAGGAAAAAACCAATTAGTTAGAGTATTATTCTTTTTTCCTCTTCCTATACAGACAACGTCTGGCTTTTCTTGAATGATGTGCTCTATGATACTCTCGGCAGTGTTGTCAGATTTACAATAAGTGAAATTTACTTTTCTATTCGGTTCATAGTAAGATTTCCAAACGGTAGGGTTTTCTATTTCTCGATAGGGCTCTGCTGAAGCTCCATTGTTAAACATCGTGATTGGTGATTTGGAAACTTTAGCTAAATCAAATGCAACAGTCAAGTTGCTTTTTGTAAATGTTTTTAGATTGCAGGCAACAGATATTTTAGAGCTAGAAGTGAATTCTGCTTCGTTACTAATTAGAAATAACGCTCCGTCATAATGGTTAACCAAATATTGTGCAGTTTCTCCTAACTTACGGCTTGTATCGTTTCCAATTATGATAATCTCCGAGCTATTAACTTGAATATATTCTTGAAGCTCTCTTCTGATATTACCCATAGAATAATCATAAGCTGACTTGATTTTTTCAGCTTCTACGATCTCAACAATTGCTGTAAGGCGACTTTCAATAATGTTCTTTTGAGCATTTATTTCTCGAATTGCAGCTGCTTGATTGTCGCCTTGAACTATTTCGTTAGGGTTAACAATATGAAACAATTGGATGTTACAGTAAAAATCACACCTTCTTAGAAGGTGGCTTTGGGATAGCCCCCATAGGGGGCCGGACACGTCAGTTTAAAAGTCAAACTTCTGTTGTTGATCCTCAACTTTCTTCTCTTC
>JAESTK010000277.1 GCA_016763645.1 Flavobacteriales bacterium | reverse complement strand
TTGAACAGACCGTTCAAGAGATGTTACATTCTCAGGAACAGTCAAATAATCAGGATTATCAAAATCAAAAGCTGAAACAGAAACGTGTTTAAGCATGCGCGTCCACATATTAAGTGCCGCTTGTGTTTACCAAAAAGAATTCACAGAGCCGTTTTGTATATGAATAGACCTTATAACTTTTAATGATTCAATTCTTCTTAAAACCACTCTATCCAACGCCTCTTCAGCCAAATCAATATCATTTAATTTCCCCATCTTTTTTACCAACCCCTTCAATATTTAATTGAATGAGGCTAATGATTTCTCCAATAATGCAATTTAAAGCTTTGTCGCAAAAAACAAAGCTCATACAGCACCAAATTTCACGTTTGGTTCAGGCTGAACCAAAAGGCATCACACCAGAAGATACTGCAATGTTAGAGGTCTTAAAGAAATTAACTGAGGACGAAAAAAAAGCTATAAAAGAAGTTGCAGATTCGATGGTTAAACCTAAAGAAATAAAACAAGCAGGTTAAAATGAGGTTTCGGAAATCGTTTAAATCACCTGTAAAAGAGTCTTTAAAAAAAATACTAAGTAAGCACCTTCAATACAATAACATAACAAACATTGATTTTGAGCAATACCTAATTATTGCAGAGTACTGCATCATAAAGTGTCAGGCTAATATTTTTTCTAATACTGAACTCAAGACATTCTTTCAAAGTGAGCATGTCGCAAACATGAGTCAAACACAGTTAGACAAAGCCTCATATATACTCCAATTATTTAGTGACTGGAAACACGATAAACGCTCAGAAAAATGTAGAGGCATTGCCACTTTCTGTAATTATTGTAATAATTTAGCTACACTCATAGATAGCAAAATAATATATGGTTCGTCAAAAGGTAATATATACTTGTGTAGCAATTATCCTTCTTGCAATGCATATGTTGGTGTTCATAAAGGAGATAATTGGCCATTAGGAACATTGGCTGTATATTATGGTCCAATCTTGCCACCCATTATGGTTCAAAGTAGCCACCCTTCATAGTTATAGGTAATCTTGCATAAAGAAGTTAAAGGTTGAGTGTCTGCTTCCGACATAGCGGACATTCGCAAACTTAACAGGACTAGACTATAGTATGTTTAATAATAACGAATAAGAGGAGCGTGATATGTGGAATGACCGCAACTCATATTACCTTAGTTAGAACTTCAAGGAGAGAAAATGCTATTTCCATTATTTGATAAAGATTGTGACTTAGTCGCATGGGTTAATCCTAATGCCCATATCTTCGATACAGATATGAACTGGGTTGCGTATATTCGAAATGGTCATGCTTGGTCCAGCGAGTCGGGGGACTGGCTCGGTTCAGTGAATGGTTTACTTTGTTTGAACCAGTCAGGGTAGCCTGTAGCCTGGAATCCAAAAGAAGCAGTAAAGGGTACATCACGGCCATCAATACCTTCAGGTGGATGGGCAGACATCATTTTTTCGTGGCTAGGCCAATAAGTGTTCTAACAAGGCGCTCAAGCAAGGACGCGCTGATGCGCGCTGCTTAGCTTGGCGTTATATGGTTCTTTAAGTGTCGGCTCCGACTTAACTCTGAATTTACAAGGATAAGTAACTAGTGACTAAAATTAAAACCTTCGACGAATGTATAGCTATAGCCGGAACAGCTAAAAAACACTTGATGCTCGGTAATGGTTTTAGTGTTGCGTTGTTCCCTTCGATATTTAACTACAAAACTTTAGCGGAAAATATTGAATCTGATCGTATTAATTGCCTTTTCGATGCTATTGATACTCATGACTTTGAGTTTGTAATGAGGCGACTATTGGAAGCAGTCGATATTGTTAAACATTATGATTCATCAGAAAATATTACTCGTCATATCCATGATGATATTGAAGAGTTAAAAAGGACATTGATACATGTAATATCCAAATCTCACCCCCCTAAGCCCTCAGAAATAACGGATCATCAATATGATAGCTGCCGCGAATTTCTTCTAAATTTTGAAAATGGCAATACCTATACATTTAACTACGACCTTATTCTTTATTGGGTATTAATGCATTTCAACGACAAGAAGGAATTGAAGCTCCCATGTGATGATGGTTTCCGTTACCCATATTCTGACGAAGGTGTTTCAGAAGAGGAGCTAGACACATCGCTACACTGGGAAATTGGACGCGAAAGAGGCCAAAGTACCTACTATATTCATGGAGCAATGCATATATTCAGTGACGGATCTGACATAGAGAAACTGTCATACGCAAACTTGGGTGTGCCTTTAGCTGATCAAGTTAAGGATGCTATTGATCAAGACAGATTTCCTGTATTTATCTCAGAGGGAACTACCGAACACAAACTGGCACGAATCAAAAAAAATGGTTATCTGTCCAGAACATTTTCTTCTTTAAAAAGTATCACAGGAAACTTGTTTATATTTGGTCATTCTATTCGAGATGAAGATGACCATGTTTTTGATTTTATAAACCAAAACAACAAGAGGCTTAAGATGTTTATAGGCCTATATGGGGCTTCTTCCGAAGCTCCTAATCGAGTTATAATTAGTAAGATAGAACGGTGGAGAAAGTCTTTCCCAAACAAGAAGTTTGAATTTTACGACACATCATCTGTTGATGTGTGGGGAAAATCGTCAGATACTTAGCTAGGAGCGTAATATGTGGAATGACTGTTACTCATATTACCTTAATTATACCATACAAGAAACATTGGACTACCTATGATTACATTCGAAGAAGCAATAGCAACAGTTGAGCGTGGTGATAAACCATCAATTTTGTTGGGTAATGGTTTTTCCCGTGCTTGGAATAATGATATTTTCAACTATGCGAATCTATTAGAAGCTGCGGATTTCGGTCATCGAGATATTGAAATTCATTACCAAGGAGTATTCAGGAATCTTTATTAGAATAAATTAAAAATCGAGGGTCAGACTTTCGTAACTTTATGTACCCAGAACTTGCGGAACTTGTTAAATTAGAAAAAATGTGCGAAGCGATACCTATTCCAAATTAATATGTTTTGATTCTTATTTTATTCACCAGCTAGGTTATCAAGATTGTTTTTAGTTTTACTGTCTGGTCTTGTTCTTAAGTGTTGTATACTTTTAATTGGATTAACAACTACCGCATCAACTAGTTTTTTTTCAGCCATTCGAATTGCAGTTTTAACTGGTGTGAAGGAAACGTTTCCTTCGAGTTTTACAGCAGTAATATTGCCTTTTCTATCTGCTTTTGCATCTATAATTTTCTTCATTTGTATTCTCCTTTATTCATTGGGAGATTGAAGAGGCAAAGAGCATCGTAAAAGCGTTAGCTTTTTTCAATCTCCCTCTGATTATCAAGCAATATAATTCATTATAATTGCATTGTCAATATATAGGGTTTCATTAGTTAAAATAACACTACATATTGTATCTGTAAATCCGGGGGCAGGTCTATTATTGTAGCATCATGAGGCTCTAGAGTGCTTTCTACGTTTACTGATTCTGACCGTCTGGATTTGGCCGCAAGTAGACACTCAGAACACATCATGCCAGCTGGGCTTTCCCATAAGAGCCCACAACCTAGTTCCTAAAATGTTTAATGTGTCGCTCTTTTCAACTTTTTGCAACTAACTGCATGGTTACGAAGCTTATCACCTTTGGATGTCTTTATCGCAATATTCTTATAATAAAAACAACGCTCAAACCCATTATTGTTAAACAGCATCTTCCAGTAAGCAACAGGGTAAGCGATGCCCGACTTCTTTAAGCGTTTAGGGTTACTTCCATACACAACACCATTTACAACTGTCACTTTACCTAACTTCTTAGCAACTAAGCGCTCATACTTCTCTGCTTTTACCCATGTTCTGCGGTTAATCGTTTTGTACATTGGAATAATGTTTGCCATTGAATAAATAGACTTCAAAGCCCTTTGGTCATAATCAAAGCTGGCATCAGGAGCCAAATGGCCACGGTCAGCCTTAAACTCATTATGTGTATAGTCTTTTGAAGTTGTGCGGTATTTGCGAGGGATAGCTTTATCAGGATAGAATCTAGGTCGCTTTTTGATGTTTACCTCATTCACTTTTGAGCCGTCAAGTGTGTACCCAACAAAGCTTGCACCCTTCATGTTGTAATCATAACAAATTTGATAATAACCTTTATCAAGGATTTGATGACAATTCTGGGTATTTATAAAATCGCTGACCTCTGTTGCCATGAGTGATAATGGTGAGCTTAATAAAGTAACCAAAAAAAGTATTTTTTTTCATCTCCATAGCCCCTCTAATCATTTTGTATGTTTTTATGCCCTAGGCGTAGGCACGTGTCAGCAAGATAATAGCCAATGTATAACCTACCAGTAGTTATAGTGTTGAAATTATAACTCTGAGTTGTATATTATGGTAAGGTTGTAGCCATAATAGGTGGCCACTTTGAATCATAATGTGTGGCTAACTTCACCATAATATACAACTCAGGGTTATAATTTCAACAC
>JAESTK010000068.1 GCA_016763645.1 Flavobacteriales bacterium | reverse complement strand
CCAGAGGCGGCTTGATTTGCTTCACTTACCAACGACTGAAGCTCAGTAATTGTAGCCATATTCGTTAAAATTCTATCTACTTGTCCTTGCGAGAACATATTTTGACAGTCGTCATAACTCATAAAGTTTTCAATTTGGTCAACAACATCTCCGGAAAATGGGCTGTCACTACCACTAACATCGTTAGAACATGAGTTTTGCGTTTCGCTACACCCCTGAGTGCTAACATCTACTGGTGGGGTATCACAAACATCGTCACCACTGGTCTCGCAACTACTTCCACATCCGCTTTGAAAAGTATGATACAAGCCCAAACAATGACCCATTTCGTGAGTTAATGTTCTATCGCTCGTACCTGTTCCTATTCTTCCCATTCTATCACTTCTAATTATAATACCATATGTGGAACCCATTCCCCAATTTGGAAATTCTGCATAACCTAAAATAGTGCCTGCAGTGCCCGAGCTTTCAATCGTATTAACCACCCAAATGTTAAAGTAATTGTCCTGCGGCCAAACGCTAATACCTTTCGCATTATCATCAGCATCAGTTCCCAATGGTGAGTCGAATCGAAGAATTCCGCTTGTTATATTTCCACTAGGATCAAATTTAGCAAGTCTAAATTCGAACCCCGCCCGTCCGACATATGGCAGAAAGGCATCTCTGGTATATACTGAATCAGCATTAAGTCTTCTAAAATCTTCATTTAGCATTCGAATTGCATCTTCTACTTGCTCATCAGAAATATTTCCTGCGCCATTATCGTGAATTATGTGGACAACGACAGGGACAATGAAATCTACTCCTGCCCTATTTTCATGAATATAATTATTGGCGGCCATACTAATGTCGACTCTTTGCTGATCGAATTCCGCCTGTTCTTGAAAAGTTAGTGCATTATATTTCTCTTGGTATTTTGCATCAAAACCACACCAGTCTAATGTTGTTTGCGATACCGCACCAAACGAGACAAATACAATAATTAAAGTAAGTACTTTTTTCATGTTTTTTATTGTAGATAACGAAATGCTAAGGATTTAGTCCCTTAGTTTAATTTACAACTACTCGTTGTTTTTTTGTTCCTAGTTCAATGATATAAACTCCAGGGGTCCAATTGGTTACATTTACTTCGTACTTACGAGAAATAATTGGACTTTCAAATATTATTTGACCTACTGTGTTGTATATAACAACTAAATTATCGGTTTTAGCATCAGTACTGATAATGAACATATCACGGGCTGGGTTGGGGTAAATTTCGAAATTATTCGACTCTTCTGAAATCAAATCTGAGCGCAAACCAGTTTCCGCAGCGCTAGAGTCTATGCCTGTTGTGGTAAATTGTTCGTATGTGTCAAATTCTGCACATGGTTTGTATTCATTTATCGGAGTAACACTCCATCTATAATACTCGGGCTCAATTAATAGTGTTCCGCTAAAGCTATAACTGATGGCATTTGGGTCCATAATAAACTCTTCAATAATTATCTCTAACTGAACCACGCCAAAAGAATAGGTTCGCTCGACAATAAGGTAATATCCTTCTGCCCCTGCCACTGCATCCCAAGTAAGTGTTACGTCATTATAAAGTGGAATTGGAATGATGTTATTATTAATCGGGCCAATTTGCGTTGCAACAGTTCCAGCTAAATCGGTTAAGGAAGCTGGAGCAGAAAAATTATCCCACTGGCGATCAATAATATCTATCATTATTGCATCTTGCTGTTCTTGAGAAAAAGTGGTAACACATTCATCATAGTAATAACTCATAATGTTGTTCTCATCTGGATCAATCGATATATCTGATGGATCACGTAAATCATACGTCATAGGGCACGGAGCTATAAAAGAAATATAATCTGCGGGTGTATCGCAAAATCCATCTCCCGCAGAATAACAATTTTTTCCTGTACCGCGCGTAAACTTTTCAACCTCGCCATTCCAACCCCCAAGATCAGATGGAGACGGCCCACCTTCATAATCTCTAGCATCTATGTCTTCCCATCCGTAAAAGGGGTGCGGCAATGTTAGAAGATGGCCCAACTCATGAGCTAATGTTGTGCCCTCTCCTTGTGCCTGAGCAGTTAATAAAAAGAGCCAATCTCCACCCCAACTTGTATAAAAACTTGCATAAGGGTTTAATGTTGACTTTCCTGTAAAAATATTTAAGGTGTTGTCGACCTTCAAATTTGCTATATACTGCTGGGATGCAGAAAACATATCCTCGTGATGGTCTTGACTGTTTACATAGCGTAACGGAAACTTTATATAGAATTGAACATTCTGCGGGAGGTAAAGTTCGTTCATTGCACAAAAAGTAGCAAAGACATCCCCATAATTGCCATAGCCTTCTCCGTTATCATCGCCAATAAAATGAATAGTAACAGGAATATAAGTAACGGCCGACCTATTTTTTAAATTTTCGAACTGCGAGACATCAACGTTTGCACGATTGTCCAACATACGTTGTTTAATCATATATCCCTCTTCTAGGCCAACTCCACATTTATTATGAATTTCTTGACTAAAACCTAACAAAGGCAAAAGAAAAGCAGAAACGAGTATTAAATTTTTCATAACATCACTATATTTACCCAAAAATAGTCAATATCTATCAAATGACAGAACCCAAAAACTAATAATACATGAAAGGTAAACCTAACCAATTGGCTAGGTTAACGCTAATGGCGAGTAAGAAAAGTGCTTTCAAAAGAAACCAAGTGGGAACCCAACCCCATCTAAAAAGCTGATTGTCTGCTTGCTGACTATTTTGGGTTTTAAAAAGTTAATTTATATCAATAAACCGCTCGATATCTTTAATGAGGCCAAAAACGACAATACTATCCGATTCATAAATCATCGTATCAGTGGTCGGAACGCCTAGAATATGTGCTTCTATAGCCGTTTTGCCCTCTTTGGTTTTTTCGTAACTGCGTTTAATTGTAACCAAGTTTATTTTATACTTGTTTCGAAGGTTTATTTCTCCAACCGTCTTATTTATAATTCCTTGAGGAGCTTTTATTTCAACAATTTCGTAATCGTCTGGGAGCTCTAAAAACGACAGCACACTTGGGTTCCGTAGTTGCTCTGTTACCACTTTTGCCACTTCATCTTCAGGAGACAATATTTCTTCTACACCTATTTTTTCGAGAATCATTCGCTGTTGACGCCCATGTGCCCTTGCTATAATTCTTTTAGCTCCAAGCTCTTGAACATAAACTGTACTCAGCAAAAGGGCCTCAAAATCTTCGCCAATTGCCATAACCACAGCCTCAGCATCTTGAATGTTTTGCGTTTTCAAAGCACGAATATCAGTTGCATCCATGGTTACAGCCATAGCCACATCGTCTTTTATTGCCTCGATGTGGTTTTCATTATTATCAATAGCCAACACCTCAGCACCTTTTGCTGATAAATTTCGGGCAATTGCTTCGCCAAATTGCCCCAATCCAATAACTACATACTTATTTCCTTTAGCCATTAAGCCATTGCATTGTCCAAATCTGCAATTAAATCTTCGATGTCTTCAACACCAACGCTTAAACGAATTAAAGAATCTACCACTCCACTTTTTTCTCTTTCTTCTTTTGGAATAGATGCGTGAGTCATAGTTGCTGGGTGACCGATAAGTGACTCAACGCCTCCTAAAGATTCTGCTAAACAAAAGATTTTAACCTTTGCGACAATTTCATGAGATTCTTCAAGGCTATTGCCTTTTAGGGTAAAGGAAATCATTCCTCCAAAGCCTCGCATTTGTTTTTTCGCAATATCATGGTTTGGATGAGATTCGAAGCCTGGCCAATATACTTTATCAACCTTCGGATGGTTTGCTAACCACTTGGCAATTGCCTCACCATTTTCGCAATGTCTTTGGACTCTTAAATGTAATGTTTTAATTCCTCTTAGCACCAAAAAGCTATCTTGTGGACCGCAAATTGCTCCACTACTATTCTGAATTCTATAAATTTCTTCGGCTAATTTTTCGTCATTCACGATCAATGCTCCCATTACAACATCTGAATGGCCTCCTAAATATTTTGTTGCAGAATGCATAACTATGTCTGCACCCAAATCCAATGGTAATTGTAAATAAGGTGTGGCAAAGGTATTATCAACAACCAAAAGTAATTTATTCAATTTCGCAATATTTACTACTGCTTCAATATCAATGATATTTAACATTGGGTTAGTTGGTGTTTCTACCCAAATCATTTTAGTGTTTTTATTAATATACTTTGCAATATTGTCTGCATTATCCATTCCAATAAAATGAAACTTAATGCCAAAAATCTCGAATATTTTTGTGAAAAGTCTATAGGTTCCTCCGTAAAGATCATTGGTAGAAATAACCTCATCACCTGGTTTGAGCAATTTTGCAACCGCATCAATTGCTGCCAGACCAGAGCCAAAAGCTAGTCCAAAATTGCCATTCTCTATACTAGCTAGTGCCTTTTCTAATGCTGTTCTTGTTGGATTTGCCGTACGAGAATACTCATACCCTTTATGTTTTCCAGGCGATGATTGTGCGTAAGTTGAAGTTTGATAAATAGGAGGCATAACCGCCCCAGTACTTGGATCGTGCTGTTGACCACCATGAATAACTTTAGTATTGAACTCCATTTTAAACCTTTTTTAATGTTATAATTTTATATATAAGATAATTCCTCTAAATTTAAAACCTATTTAGTCCTATTCTTTAGCAAACTTTTTTACAACTTTACCTAAAGTCAGCCCTTGTACAATAATTGAGAAAACAACTACAATATAAGTAATGACCAAAAACAAATCTCTATGCATTTCTTGAGATAATGAAAGTGCTAAAGCTATTGAAATTCCTCCACGCAATCCACCCCAAGTCATTATAATGTTTGTGTTTGGAACAAAATCTAGTTTTTTTGCAAAAATTTTAATCGGTAACATCAACGATAAATATCTTGCGAATAATAAAAGAGGAATCGCTAATACACCCGCTAATATATATTTTCCATCAAAAGTTAATATCAACATTTCCATACCTATCAGTACAAATAAAATCGTATTTAAAAGTATGTCAACTAATTCCCAAAACTTATCTACATATTGTTCTGTTATTCCACTCATTGAAGCTTCTCTGTTGGTATCGTTCCCAACTACTAATCCGGCCGTAACCATGGCCAATGGAGCTGATAAGTGGAATTTTTGCGCAATAACAGTTCCGCCCATAACCAATGCAATTGTAAGAATTACCTCAATATCATAATCATCTATCGATTTTAACAAGCGAAATGTAATCCAGCCTAAAATCAGGCCTAAAGCAATTCCTCCTATTACTTCTACTAAAAACAACTCACCAATATGAACAATAGAAATATCTCCTCCTCCTTTAGCTATCTGAAAAATTGTTAAAAATATTACCACACCAACACCATCATTAAATAAAGATTCTCCTACTATTTTTGTTTCCAATTTTTTAGGTGCTCCTACTTGCTTTAATATCCCTAAAACGGCTATTGGATCTGTTGGAGAAATTAATGCACCAAATAATAAACAATAAATAAAGTCTACTTCTAAATTTATGCCCTTTAATAGAAGAAATATAAGTACGCCAACTAAAAACGTAGAGGTAATAGTACCAAAAGTTGCAAAGGTTAGAATTGGTTTACGCTGTACCTTTAACTGTTGAAAATTAGTATGCAAGGCACCTGCAAATAACAAAAAACTTAACATTACATCTAGTAAAACCGTTTCAAAATCAATTGAAGAAATAAATTGTTTTTCCTTTTCTAAAAGCGTACTATCAAAAAAACTAATGCCTATTATTAATAAAGTAAAAATTATTGTAATAGACATTAAACCAATAGTGTTTGGCATTTTTAAAAACCTCACATTGATATATCCAAATGCCGCCGCGAATACAACTAAAATGGTTATTACCGTAAATAGACTCATTTTACACTACCTTTTTTAGTGACAATATCACACCCAAGTGTATACCATCATGAAATGCCATAAATTTTAAAGAGTCGTCAATATTACTTAAGCGAATATCTACACTCGTTAAATACGGACTATAATTTTTAAAAACACCATTATTATAATCTTCCTGAACCTTCAAAACCAAGGAAACCAAATTATTTCTTACATAGGCAACTTCTTCTTTTGACAAATCTGTAGTTGCCTTTGACCCTTTTGTGTATTTTTTTATTAAATCTGAATCTATTACAAGAGGTAGACCAGATAGTTTGTAGGTTAATAATTGGTGTGTAACCATAATATGGGCAATATTCCAAAAAATAGAATTATTGAAATTTAGTGGAATACTAAGCAATTGTTCATGACTAAGTGAGTCTATAAAATGAACCAATGTTTTTCTATTAAAAATTGCCGTTTCAAATATTTTATCCATTTATTAAATTTTTAGTTAAAAATAAGTAACTTTCCCATGATAAATACCATGTAATCAAAATTAATGAAAAAAATTTATTACTTAAAAACTTGTGATACCTGTAAAAGAATTTTGAATTCGATTCCTCTTGACCAATTTTTACTTCAAGAAATAAAAACAGAGTCTATTACATTTGATCAACTGGAAGAAATGAAGGAATTGGCAGGTAATTATGAATCCCTCTTTAATAGAAGAGCAAAAAAATTTAAAGCGATGGATTTAAAAAATCAAACTTTATCAGAGCAAGATTATAAGCAATTGATTCTTGATGCATATACTTTTGTATTATACTGATATAGGTTGACCTTT
>JAESTK010000067.1 GCA_016763645.1 Flavobacteriales bacterium | reverse complement strand
ACTAAAAAAGGATCTATTACATCTGTACAAGCGGTTTACGTACCTGCAGATGATTTAACTGACCCTGCACCAGCAACAACATTTGCTCACCTTGACGCAACGACAGTGCTTTCAAGAAAAATTGCTGAACTTGGTATTTATCCTGCAGTTGATCCGTTAGATTCTACTTCAAGAATCTTAACTGAAGAAGTTGTAGGAAAGGAGCATTACAAATGTGCACAAGATGTAAAAGAGATTTTACAACGATACAAAGAGTTGCAAGATATTATTGCCATTTTGGGTATGGATGAACTTTCGGAAGAAGATAAATTAGCGGTGCACAGAGCAAGAAGAGTTCAACGTTTCTTATCTCAACCATTTCATGTTGCTGAGCAGTTTACCGGTTTAGAAGGGTGCTTAGTTTCTATTGAAGAGACCATCAAAGGGTTCAATATGATTATGGATGGTAAAGTTGATGAGTATCCTGAAGCTGCATTTAACCTTGTTGGAAACATTGACGAAGCTATTGAAAAAGGTAAGAAAATGATAGCGGAAGCTTAGTGAGAAGAAAGTTGAAAGCTAAAAGTTCAAAGGTTTGTACCCATGGACGACAAATCATAAACTAGACACAAAATATGCAACTAGATATAGTATCACCAGACAAAAACATTTTTTCGGGAGAGGCAACAGCAGTTTCTTTCCCAGGAATGGAAGGTTCTTTTGGAGTATTGAATAACCACGCACCAATGATTGCAACCTTAAAAAAAGGGGAAATCAAAATCACAAAAGAGGGTAATGTTGAAGAAGTGGTTGAAGTGAATGGCGGTGTTGTTGAAGTGCTAAAAAATAAAGTAATCGTTTTAGCTGAATAGCCTCCAATTATAAGAATTGATTAAAAGGGTTCCGATTTCGGAACCCTTTTTTTATTTTTGAGCATCACATGTCAGAATCATTTTCCATAAAATATTGGGCAGAAGACGATCGACCGCGCGAAAAATTAGTAGCAAAGGGGCGTTCGGCACTTAGCGATGCGGAACTTATTGCCATAATAATTGGCTCAGGAAGTAGAAACGAATCCGCAGTAGAGCTCTCAAAACGAATTTTGCACAGCATCGATAATAACTTAAGTGAGTTAGGCAAAGTCTCCGTCAACGACCTCATGAAATTTAAAGGCATTGGCGAAGCAAAAGCGATAACCATTGCAGCGGCACTTGAATTAGGACGAAGAAGAAAAGAAAACGAACCTCAAAAAAAATCAAAAATTGTAACGAGTAAAGATGCGTTCGGGGTAATTTACCCCGTTCTAGCCGATTTACCCCACGAGGAATTTTGGGTTATTTTGCTCAACCAAAACAATAAATTGATAGATACCGTTTGCATAAGCAGAGGAGGAGTAAGCGGAACGGTTGCCGATGCCAAACTCATTTTTAAAGTAGCACTAGAAAAACTAGCTTCATCGATAATATTGAGCCATAATCATCCGTCAGGAAACTTGAAACCGAGTAAATCGGACATCGATTTAACCAAGAAGTTGAAAGAAGGCGCAAAATTATTAGACATAGCAGTTCTCGATCACCTAATTATCGGAGATGCCAATTTTTATAGCTTTGCTGACCAAGGAATGATGTAAAAATGATTATCGTTTATTCGAACCATATCACCAATCGACTAAAGCACACTGTAAAATTGGTGTTTGAAGAGGTGTTACATTGCCGAGCTATAATAACAGATAACCTCGAAGAATTTAATTCATCAACTTCACCAAAAGTTAATTATTCACCGTTAGAAATTAAAGGAGCTATTCAGATTATTCCCAATGGTTTACTATTTGAAAACGACATTACTGAAAAAGAAATTCCCATTGGAAATTGGGATGAAACGATAACCTTATTCCCAAACGAAGGCAAACTAATTCCATTCGATATTTTTGCCGCTACATTTTACCTTACCTCTCGCTACGAAGAGTACACAAACACCAAACGCGACCATTATAATAGATTCTTACCCGAAGAAAGTTTAGCGTTTAAGCACGGTTTTTTGCAAAAACCATTAGTTAATAGTTGGGCAAAACAGCTTCTAAAAGTTATTGAGGAAAATTTTCCTGAGTATTCTCTCCCCAAAAAAGATTACGAATTTGTTGCCACCATTGATGTTGATAATGCATACGCCTATAAAGAAAAAGGAATGGTGCGGACGCTCGGGGCATTGGGCAGGTCGTTATTGAATTTCGATTTCGATGATTTTTCGAGCAGAACAAAATGTTTGTTGGGGTTAATACCTGACCCTTTCGATAGTTTTGATAAGCAGATTTTGCTACAAAAAAAGTATGGATTTAAGGCCATCTATTTTTTCTTGGTGGGCGATTATGGTTTAAACGATAAGAATGTACCCATTTCGAGCCGGAAATTCCAATCACTCATTAAACACATTGGCGATTATGCATCTGTTGGGGTGCATCCTTCGTTTGCATCAAACAAAGAACTCGATAGAGTAAAAATGGAAATAGATCGTCTATCGAAAGTGATACATGCGCCTATTACAAAAAGCCGGCAACATTTTTTAACGCTATCGTTTCCTGAAACTTATAAAATGCTTATCGATAACGGAATTACCGATGATTACACAATGGGTTACGCTTCAATGTTAGGTTTTAGAGCAAGTATTTGTTCTTCATATACCTATTATAACCTTTCACTAGAAAAAGAAGAGGCTCTAACAATTCATCCATTTTCTATAATGGAAGCAACAGTTCGCCATTATATGAATGAACCTGTAGAAAATGTAATGCAACATTTTTTGCCAATTATTGAGGAAGTAAAAAATGTAAACGGAACGCTTACCGTGCTGTGGCATAATGATTCGTTAAGTGAGCTTTCGCCTTGGGAAGGTTGGTCTAGTTTGTATGAGGAATTGATAAAAGCAGCGGTTTAGCTACTTGTCTTTCGTTGATTTCCTTAATTTTACAAATTGTAGAGTTCGAGCGAAATGGAAGTACATATTTTAAATAAGAGCCAATCAATTTTTCGATGACAATACATCTAACTGATTAGTTTCACCACGTTGTTGGGTATATTTCTCTTTTCTTACGTAGTGGAGCGTAGCGAAACGGAGTAAGAAAAGAGAAAGAGCGACAGCTTGTTTATTTTT
>JAESTK010000345.1 GCA_016763645.1 Flavobacteriales bacterium | reverse complement strand
TCGGGTTCATAACCCGAAGGTCGTGGGTTTAAGTCCCGCCTTCGCAACCCATATTTTTTATGCGTAACAGGAGATACAATGGCTGACCAGTCAATTTTTGGTGATGGAAACCAAGCACCCCAGAATTCAGATACACCCGTAACAGATACCCCTGTTACACAACCTAGCTCAAATCAAAATCAATATGGTGACCACCTTTCAGCGATTAAGAATGAGCGTGGAGAAACTAAGTACAACACGGTAGAGGAAGCTTTACAAGGCGCAGCACATGCCCAGAAGAAAATAGCTGAAGATGCTGCTACTATGCAAACTCTTCAACAGGAGTTAATTACCGCGAGGGAAGAAGCCGCCAAATTAAAGGGTGCTCTAAATGTTGCAGACTTAATTAAACCACAAACACCTGAACCCAATCAGGTCAGCTCACCAGCAGAACAGACAGGGTTAAGTGAAGAACAAGCTAGCGAACTTTTTAAGAAGCTATCTGTTCAACAGAGTGAAGATGCTAAAAGAGCACAGAATGTTCTTGAAGTCGTTAACACTTTAAAAGATAAATTTGGTAATCAAGCTTCTGATCTTTTCTATAAGAAAGCTGAAGAGTTAAATCTTTCAAAAGACCAAATGAATAAGTTAGCATCAGAATCACCTAAAGCAGCTTTACAAATGTTTGAAGGTGTTACTGTTGAAAATCTTAACCCAACCCAAACTAGCGTAAACACAACTAGTAGTCCTGCCCCAGAAATTCGGAATGGACCTCTTCCTAAAGCAGAGAAGAGCATGTTAATAGGAGCAACCTCTGAAGATTTAAAAGCTGAGTTTGCAAGGCACAAGGATGCAGTTTACGAAAAGTATGGGATTACTGCATAGGAAATTAACAAATGCAATTAACTCCAAATACTCGTGCATTCATTGAGGCAGAACAATATAGTTCGTTTATCCTCACTAATCTGCACGATGGTTTACTGCCTACTGTATTTTATCGAGATGTCTCTGACTTTATGTCAGGAGCTACTTTACATGTTAAAACGATAGGTACAGTTACTATTCAAGAAGCAGCAGAGGATACTCCTCTTGTTTACAATGCTATTGATACTGGCGAAGTAACCTTAACCATTACCGACTTTGAAGGTGATGCTTGGCACGTAACAGACGTATTACGCCAAGACGGTGCTCAAATTGAACAATTAATGGCAGAGCGTGGTGTTGAATCTACTCGTGCTTTACAAGAAAGTTTTGAAACTAAATTCTTGAAAGCTTGTAATGATGCCCAAACTGACGCTAATGCCAATACTATAAATAGTTTCGCTCATCGTATTGCCTCAACCGAAACTAATAATGTATTAGCACTCAGTGATCTAATTAAAATGAAAGTAGCTTTTGATAAAGCTAATGTTCCTTATGGTGGTCGTGTAGCTATTCTAGATCCAATCGTAGGGGCAACTCTTGATGGTTTAGTTACTATTACTCAAGATGTTACTCCTTTCGGTCAGAAGATTCTAGAAAATGGTTTTGAAAGAGATCATCAATTCTTAATGAATCTTTATGGCTGGAATATCATCACTTCTAATCGTTTAGATAAAGGCAGCTTAGGCGACGGTACTACTACTGTTACTGATGGTGTAGCTAATATCTTTATGTCTATGATGGATGATAATCATAAACCTATAATGGTTGCATGGAGACAACAACCATCTGTTGAAGGTGAGCGTAATAAAGATCGAGCACGCGATGAGTTTGTAACTCGTCAGAGATATGGCATTGGCCCTCAACGTGTAGATACATTAGGTATTTATATCACTGACGCAACTAAATTCTAGGAGGATATAATATGTCAATCGAACTTGCATCCAAGCGAGATGTACTTGTCAATTACGGTACACGGGTTACTGGTCGGGCTGCTGGCATAGTTAAGACGGAAGGAGCTAATAACGAACTCGTTATTGATCTTACCGGGCAGATCTTAACTGACCTTATAGTCTTTCCTGTTGTTGTCCCTTCTGGTTCTATTTTTACAGGGGAAGCTCGACTTGTTGTTAGCGAAGCTTTCAATCTGGCAGTGGGTACTGTTGTAGAGGTAGGTCAACAAGGTTCTGAAGTTACGAACGGAGTTAGTCTTACTGAAGCTGAGTTAGAATCTACTGGAACTAAAGATGTTTCTGCCGGATTAGCTGGTGAATGGGCGATTACTTCTGAACTTTCTACAGATCACACTATAGATATTGCTCTTAGTGCTGGATCTGTTACCAGTTCTACTGTAGGTAAAGCACAGCTTATTCTTGAGTATATCAAGTTAGCATAATAAAGAACTATCTTTTAAGGCGGCCTAGTGTCGCCTTTTTCATATAAGGAACAAATATGGCAATTGAACATAAAGACATTCCTGAAGTTAATCTTCATGAACCTAAAGGGATTTCTGTCGCTACAGTAGGACAAGTTTATACAGCAGATGGTTTAGGTTCAGGAATTCATCAGTTACCTCAAATAAAAGGACAGGCGGCTGCTGTATTAGATCAATTACCTTATAGTGATGCATCTGGTGGAACTAATTGGAGATCGAATAGAGTTGTCGAAACTAGAATTATAGATTCAAGATCAACAGCTCTTACTCAAAACCCTTCAGCAGTGGATGTCCCGTTACAAATAGAATTTGGTCCTGCTGTATCAACCACAGAAGTGGATTTAAGCGTAACAGGAGCGATAACGATCAATGTTGCTGGCACATATCGCTTGGTTTTTAATGGACGTTTTGGAAGAACTACGGGTGTCGGAATAGCTGAATTATTTTTTAGACTTTTAATTGACGCTGTTCAATTTAGTGATTCGATTAGTCACTCTCTTGAGGATGAGGAGTTTGCTCTTCCTTATCGTAATGAAATTATTGGAACATTTTCAGCTGGAACGGTGCTTACTGCTGAACTTCTAAGAGATAGTGCTGGTATAAACAATGGTGGTTTAATTCAAGCTAACCCTACGCCAGCAGATTGGAATAATGCGCCAACAGCACAAGTTATTGTTTCTAAATTATTTACAGGGTAAGTTATGAAAAGAACATTATTAGATTTGACTCAAAGCATCTTATCCGATCTTGATGGAGATGAAGTTAACAGTATTACAGATACATTTGAAAGCGAACAAGTAGCTTCCATTCTGAAAGAGTCTTTTTTGTCAATGAGTTCTAATCGGAATTGGCCTTTACATAAACAAGCATTACAAATAGCTTCATTAGGGGATGTAACTAAACCTACACATTTAAAATTATCAGAAGAAGTAAAAGAACTCCTTTCTCTTAATTATAATAAAGTGAGAGAAAATGAAACTAGATTAAGATATGAGCCAGTTAAATATAAAGATAACGATACTTTCTTAAGAAAAACTAATAGCGAAAATAGTGATGCAACTAATATTCAAATCGTTATTGATCCTTCTGGTGTGCAATTACTTATTCGTAATGATACACAACCTACAATTTATACCTCGTTTGATGATGAAACAATCGTATTCGATTCATTCGATAGCGCTGTAGAGACTTCGATCCAAGAAAGTAAAACACAAGCAATAGCTTTCATCTTACCTACATGGATTAATACAGATACAGCTCTTATAGATTTACCTGATGACGCTTTTTCAGCCTTATTAAATGAAGCCTTAAGTAGAGCTTCTTTTCGATTGAGACAAACAGCAGATCAAAAAGCGGAACAAGAAACGGGAAGACAACAAAGATGGCTTTCCCGTAAAAGTTGGAAAGTTAATGGGGGGATTAGATATCCCGATTATGGGAGAAGAGGTAGGAAACTTAAAAGAGATCCTACATTTAGACAGGACCGTTAATATGTTTAAAGTAATACGACATCCAAATTATTCACAATTTATTATTAGAAGGGAAGGAACAGGGAGTGTCCCAAGGATATTATCTGGTTTATATACTCATATGAAATTAGCTCAAGATGCAATTAATAGATATATAAAACTTTTTGAAGAAGAGAAGGGAAGACTCAAGGCTATTAAGAAAAAGAAACAAGAAAGTTTAGATAAACCACTAGGCTTTACTCAGAAGAGGAATAAATCTAATGTCGAGAAGCCGGGTACATCTAGAAAATAATAGTTTTGTAAAAGGCTTAATAACAGAAGCCAGTCCTCTCACTTTCCCTGAAAACGCTTCAATTGATGAAAATAATGTTGTTCTAAATACAGATGGAACTAGAGATAGACGATTAGGAATAGATTATGAATCTTCTAATATAATTTTAACATCTGACCAACAAATCCCGGCTGCAAAAGATACAATTTTTAGCACATTCAATTGGGAAAATGTAAGTGGAGATGCAGAAATTGAAATTATTGTTGTTCAAATCGGAAATAAACTTTCTTTCTTTGATGCTTTAAAATCCTCTGTTTCAAATAATAAAATAGGATCAGATATAACACTAGGAGATGGCTCTTTTCCGTATGGTTTTGCCTCGGTAGACGGATTACTTATCATAGCGACGAATTCAAGAACTATAGAAATACTGGAATTTGATGGAACTAATATTACAACAACAAATGATACATTAAAAATAAGAGATCTTTTTGGTCTTGAAGATATATTAGCGATAGACGGTGTAAATCAAGATTTAAATTCACCTGCTTTTGTTACTCATCGGCCAAAAACAGAAGTTGGCGATCCTAATTCTCCAGTACCAGCACCAAATTCCATAACGGACCCTCACTTATATAATTTAAGAAATCAATCTTGGGGAGTCC
>JAESTK010000066.1 GCA_016763645.1 Flavobacteriales bacterium | reverse complement strand
ACTGCTGAAGAAATTGACGATTCTTTTGATGCAAGCGGATTTAAAGATGCTTTACATGAATTGTTATCTAAACTTGGAAAAACGAATATATTCACGGATACTAGAGTTACAGATATAACAAATAAACAACAGGGTGATAGTATTGTTGTATTAGTCGGTGATAGAGATGGAAATGTTTGGCAGCAGAAAGGCGCTGTAGACTCTACGAAAACTACAGGAAAGAGGTCTGTTCCTGGAAAAGTAGATGGTGAGTATAAAGATAACTATTTGGAGTAGAATATGGGATTTATTAAGATTATTACAGTAATAACATTTATATCTCTCTTATGCAATTGTACCCATGAGCCTAACTCTATTAAAGAGGTGATAAAGTATAAAAATGGAAACATTAAAGAGAAGAAAGTTATTCTTGATTCAAATTCTTACCTTGTTTTGAAATATTTTGATGACGGTGTGTTGAAAGATTCAACACCATATATAAATTCAAAAAGGAATGGAATAAGAAGGTTTTATTTTAGAGATGAAGGGTATTCAAATTGGGTTACTTATAAAAACGACACTGTTAATGGACTAGTATGGGCTAAATATATTGACGAAACAATTTATTATACTGGCGAAATGAAAGACTCATTAAGATTAGGTGAATGGTTTTTTTACCACGAAAATGGTAATCTGTCAGAATATGAATTTTTATCAAGAGCAGGTACCTCGCAATATTTAAGAGAATATGATGTTGAAGGAATTTATTTGCAACATGATGGAAAAGCACTAATTGAATTTATTTATATGAGGGATACCATTTTAGTCGATAAACCATATTATTTCGAAGTAACATTAGCAACTCCGCCAAATTGTAAAACTGTATTTTATTCGACTGACATGAAAACAAATGGAGAGTATTCTAATGTTGTAGATTATGGATTTGAATCAAATCCTTTAGTAAGTTCAGTAAAATTCAATTCACCAGGAGAGCACGTAAAGAAATTTGGTTGGGCCATTGAGGATACTGTAACAGGTGAAATCGAAAAAGGAAGCTTGACAGAACTCATTTTTGTGAAATAGGTCATGCATCCCCGCTGGCGAACGAATGATGCTAGTTCACGATTTTATCGTGGACTTACAGCATAAGAGAAAGCAACAACAAAGTAATTACCGAATAATGCAGAGCTAAGAATCGTGGTTATTGAGCAGTTCGATAAACTCACTGTATCACTTGTCGAAATATTAATGATTTTTAGCGGCTATTATGGGTTGATTAGTGGTAAGCGTTTGGCATTATAATCTTCTCAGAGCCCTAATCAATTGTAAGTTGAAAACAGCACATTTTGCTACTAAACAAAAAGACCCCAAACTTTCGCTTGAGGTCTTTAGTGTTTTGGGTAAGAAGAAATTCTATTCTTCTTCTATCTCAACCATTTTAAAAGGAACGTTGATAATTGCTTGGTAGTCTTCACCTGCTTCAAGCATATCTTCATCATCCTCTTCGTAGTGCCAGTTGATTAAAATGTTACTGTTTCCACTATTGTGAATAGCTTCTAATTTTTTGAACACATCTAAAATACATTTAGAAGAACTCGTATTAAAATATTCTAGTTGAATAATAACCGATGTCTCAGACTGTGCAATACTGTTATATTCATCTAACCAAGCGATAATAGGTTTATAAAATTCGATTGAATTTTCTGGAATCGATCTTCCTTTTAATTCAATAGTTCCTGCTGGGTCAAAGTTAACCGTAGGCGTTTTTGGTGTTCCCTCTATGTTAATTGCATCCATAATTTTTATTTAGTTATGTTTTCCTTTTTTTTAATTGTAATCTTTATGTTAAGCGTGAAAAACGAACAAGCATCATCAACCGACATAAAATTATAATCTAATTTTTGTCCTGATTTTCTAGCGATATCAATCATTCCTAGACCTCCACCACCTTTTGCCGACATTTCTCCGTTGTTCAATACTTCTTTATAATATGCTTTCAATTCATCACGATCCATGCTATTTACAGTATCAATTCTATCGCGTAATTTTAGCACATTTTTAGTGTACATATAGTTTCCTGTAATTATTCTGTAATGGTCGTCAACTTTTCCGATCATAAAAATCGCAGAGCGATCATTTTCATCACCATTACCCGCCCCAACAGGAACTTCATCCATATGATGGTATAAGTTTTGAAGGCATTCTACCAATACGTTATAAACCTTCTTTCGCATTTTAGGCGGCTCATCTAAGTTTTCCATCTTAGATTCCATAATTTGAAGGATAGAAGTTAATAACTCAGAAGAAATATCTCCTTTAAACGAAAGCATAATATTATTACGCTCCATTTTGTCATAAAACTCAAAAATATCCAACATCATGGACTCCCTTTCGTCATTCATATAAGCAAATATAAGTATTTGAATAATACTTCCAAACCAATTTAAAATATATTTGATATATCTGCCCAAAAGCCATTTATCACTCCTTTATAGCCATTAATCTAAAACTGATTATTACGTACAGGTTAGCAATTATGTTTGGCTATTTTTGCGCCTCATAAACTATTTCAAAATGAATACAAAGTTTCAAAAAATATCAATCTTACTTGCTGTAGTTATTACGCTCAACCTATCAGTCAAAGCTGATGAAGGAATGTGGCTTCCTCTTCACATTAAACGGTTGAGTCATGTTGATATGCAAAAACAAGGTTTGCAATTAACTGCTGAAGAAATTTACAGCATCAACAAAGCGTGTTTAAAAGATGCAATTGTAATGCTAAACAGAGGTGGATGCACTGCCGAAATGATTTCTAGTGAGGGGTTAATGCTCACCAATCATCACTGTGCATATGGAGTAATTCAGAAACATAGCTCTATTGATAACGATTATTTAACCAACGGGTTTTGGGCGATGAGTCGTAACGAAGAGCTACCTGCATATGGTGCTTCAGCTTCTTTTCTCATTAGAATGGAAGACATGACCAAACAAATCACTACTCATCTTACCGATGAAATGACGGAAGGCGAAAGAGCTGAAAAAATCAAATCATTATCGGATAGTATTGCAAAATTGGCTACCGCTGATACCGACTACGATGCAAGAGTAAAAAGCTTTTTTCACGGCAATGAGTTTTACTTATTTGTTTACGAAACATTTACTGATGTACGTTTAGTGGGTGCGCCTCCTTCTTCTATAGGTAAATTTGGAGGAAACACCGACAACTGGATGTGGCCAAGACACACAGGAGATTTTTCTTTATTGCGAGTCTATTGCGATAAAGACGGAAAAGGTGCTGATTACTCTCCTGAAAACGTTGCGTACAAGCCTAAACATCATTTACCAATTTCGTTACAAGGCGTAGAGAAAGGAGATTATGCAATGATTATGGGGTATCCAGGCAGTACCGACCGCTACCTTACTTCTTACGGTGTAAAACAGGCAGTTGAAATTGATCAACCGGCTCGTGTTCTTATTCGTGGCAAAAAATTAGAAATGTATGAGCTAGACATGAACACTGACCCTGCGGTTAGGATAATGTACGCTTCAAAACATGCAGGAGTAAGCAATTACTACAAATACTTTCAAGGGCAAATGAGGGGATTGAAAAGGTTAAAGGTTTACGACAAAAAGAAAGCGCAAGAAGATGCGCTCGAAGTTTGGATTAATGAGGAGGGTACTAGAAAGAAAAAATACGGAGAAGCTTTAACGTTAATTGAAGAAGCATATGTAGATAAAGAAAAGTATTTATTGGTTCAAACGTATTTTGGAGAAGCAGTAATAGGAGTTGAAGCATTTTTGTTTTCCTATTTTGTTAACTCGTTGTATAGCACTATGAATTCTGATGATGCTACAGATGAAGCCATAGAAGCCTCCGCATCATCTATTAAATCACGAATAGAAAAAAGGTACGAAAACTACAATCAAGCTACTGACCAAAAGGTATTCGCTGCCATGATGGAATTGTATTATAATGGTATAAAAAAGGAGTTTCATCCAGACGGGCTAACAAAAGCTAACAAAAAATACAAGGGTAATTACAGCAAAATGGCTGCTGACTATATGATAAAAAGTGTAATGACCGACAAAACTAAGATGATGACGTTTTTAGATAGTCCATCAAAAAAAGTACTTGACAAAGATCCAATTTTTCAGTTATTTCTATCATTTTATGAAAAATATGTTAGCGAAATAAAACCTGCTATGGCTCAATCGAAAGATAAAATGACAAAAGGAATGCGTTTATACTCGGCTGCATTAAGAGAAATGCAATCTGACAAAATTTTCGCCCCAGATGCCAATTCAACAATGCGTATTACTTATGGCAGTGTTGGCGATTACATACCTATGGATGCCGTTTCATACAAACACTACACAACTTTGGCTGGTGTAATGGAAAAAGAGAATCAAGTTTTTGTGAAAAAAGACGGCAAACTGGTGATTGATAAAACGAGTGAGTTTTACATCCCTGAAAAATTGAAAGATCTATACAACAACAAAGACTATGGTCAATATGGCAAAGATGGACAGCTAAACATCTGCTTTATTGCCAACCTTGATATTACAGGCGGAAATTCTGGAAGCCCTGTAATTAATGGGAAAGGCGAATTAATTGGTTGTGCTTTCGATGGGAACTGGGAGGCTATGAGTGGCGATATTGCTTTTGAACCAGAATTGCAAAGAACTATTGCGGTAGATATTAGATATGTGCTTTTTATCATTGATAAATATGCAGGAGCCACCCATCTAATTGATGAAATGACTTTAGTAAATGACACAAAAAAGGCACTAGCTCCTGTAAAAGAAACGACTCCTACAAAAGCCAACTAATGGCTGAGCAGTGGTTCAAAACATGGTTCGATTCTCCGTATTATCACACGTTATACGACCACAGGAACTATGATGAAGCCGAAAATTTTATTCAAAACATTTTAAACTACCTCGAACCAAAGCCCAGTTCTTCGTTTTTGGATCTAGCCTGCGGAGCTGGAAGACATTCTAAATTTGTCAACACGTTTGGGCACAAAGTAACAGGAGTTGACCTCTCCCCTAACAGTATTTCTTCGGCAAATAAATTCTCGAACGATACGCTCAACTTTTTTGTGCATGACATGCGTAATAAGCTAGAAAAACCATCGTTCGACTATGTTTTAAATCTTTTTACTAGTTTCGGGTATTTCGAAAGTCAAACAGATAACTTAAAAGTACTAAACGCTATGCGTTCATGTCTCAAGGCAAATGGAACAGTTGTTATCGATTTTATGAATGCTGCAAAAGTGATGCAAAATCTTGTTTCGAAAGAAATAATTACTAAGCAAGGTATTTCGTTCAACATCAACCGGAAAGTGAAAAATGGTATTATTTCAAAACAAATTTCGTTTACCGATACTGGCAAAAAATACGAGTTCGAAGAGCGAGTGCAAGCTTTACAACTAAAAGATTTTACTAAATTATGTAACCATGTAGGTTTTTCGATAGTAAAAGTATTCGGGAATTATGCGTTAGAAGAATTTAATGAAAATGACTCTAATCGACTTATCATGATTTTGAAATAAAATTTTCGATTTCATTTTTATTATTATCTTTCGCTGATCTTATTATGATAAAAGCAAAAAATATAGCGTCAATCATATTCATTTTAGTCGTGTGTATGTCCATAAATGTTTATGGGCAAGATACTCCTGCAAAATCTGAGACTCCCCCTACTGAAAGTGCCGAGAATGCGCCACGAGTTAAATCACCAATAGAACAGGCTACTTATCTTTGTACTGAAGCCGAATCACAGAAAAAACTAGGTCGCCATGATGATGCTATAGCCATCTTTACCGAAGCGCTTGAAAAATTACCAGAACACTATCCTGCATTTGTTGGGAGAGCAGGCACAAAGTTTTTAAAACTAGATTTTCAAAGCGCTTTGGCAGATTATGACGCAGCCATAACCATGATGGAAAACTTAAAAGAGAAACATGAAACCCAAGCAAAAATTAAGAAAGTTTTTGGCGATGTTTCTGGAGAAAAAATTGAGCTGGATTACGTAAACGAAATTCTGCCAGCTTTAGCTGAAGCATATTATCAGCGCGGTAACGTAAAACAATTTATGGACGATCAAGCTGGAGCATGCGAAGATGTTCAAAAAGCCAAAGAACTTGGGTCTAATCGTGCCGATGATGCCATAAAGACGATTTGCGCAGGGTTGTAAGGATCTTCTTATTTCTTTTTAGCACACTCTATTTCAATCAGATTACCTAATTTTGTGTTTAGTCATAATTAGATTAAATATCAATTCATAAAAATTATAAAAAATGTCAGTTTTAGTAGGAAAAAAAGCACCAAACTTTACTGCTCAAGCAGTGATTAACGGTGGAGAAATTGTTGGAGATTTTTCTTTAGATCAATTTGCAGGTAAATATGTTATGTTATTCTTTTACCCAAAAGATTTTACATTCGTTTGCCCAACAGAATTGTTCGCGTTTCAAGAAAAATTAGAGGAATTTAAAAGTAGAGGTGTTGAATTAATCGGCATTTCGACCGATACAGAACAATCTCACTGGGGTTGGTTACAACTAGACAAAAACAAAGGCGGAATTAACGGAGTTACCTATCCATTAGTTGCCGATACCAACAAAACCATTTCTGCTAACTACGATGTATTAGTTGGCGATTGGGACTTTAACGATGAAGGAGAAATGATAGCTCATGGCGAATTGATTGCTTACAGAGGTTTGTTCTTAATTGACAAAAACGGAGTTGTTCGCCACCAATTGGTTAACGATTTACCACTAGGTAGAAACGTTGAAGAAGCATTAAGAATGATTGATGCACTACAGTTTTTTGAAGACAACGGTGAAGTTTGCCCAGCGAACTGGAGCAAAGGAGATGCTGGCTTAACAGCAACCCACGATGGTATTGCCGAGTACTTGACAAACAACTAAGCTTTAGCTTAAACAATATTTTTAAAAGCATTCCGAAGAATTGGGATGCTTTTTTTGTTTCTCATAGACTGGGTACTGCAGACGGATTACAAATCCGTATGGGCGGGTTAAAATTTTTTCTAACAGATAAATGATGTTTATTTCGTGTTCTCCTAGGTTTTATTCGGGATGAACGCAGTTTCTATGGTACAGTAGGGAGTTTTAATCAAGTACTAAACTACAAAATTTAGGCAAGCAGTGCGAATATTAAAGTGATGGCGTTTTCCCTTGCACAGAAACCCTATGCGATTATAGCAGATATTGGGTACTGGCTTTTACTTAAACAGTTTGTCGATTGTTTTCATTGGAAGGAACATTCTGCCACTATCTGGTAGATAGATAAAACCATATTTTAAATAAAAATCGACCGCAAATTGACTTAATGGATCTACAACTACTGCCATTGAACCGATGCTTTCCTTTGATATTTTAGAACATCGATGCAAGGCATCTAGGAGGAGGTGTTCACCTATATCTGATCCTTTTTTTGAGATATCACAAGCCAAACGTCCCAACAATGTGACTGGCACATTGTAGCTCTTTGGTACTTTTTTCTGATATTGCTCAGGGATTTCTGTGCGGTCTAAGCTTTCGTTGGCGAGCGTGTAGTACCCAATAACATGGTCTTGGTCGTCAGGAATTACAAAACAAGCTGCAAGCCCCTTTTTAATATCTTGACTTGCCTGTTTTTGAATATATTCTGTTAGGGAATTTTCCTCACACTTGAATTGAGATCGATTATGTGACTTTTCGAGAAATACAACTTTCAATATTTCTATTTTTGAGTTGATTTAAACCTCTCCGCAGCTTCTGTAAGTACTTTATTAGGCTCTATATCAGCAAGAATAGCTTTGAAAAAAATCTCTTTATCTCTTTGACTGGCTAAAATTCTCTCATTTTCTCCAATTATCTCAACAGATTTCGCCCGTACTGTTCTTGTGACAAATCCACTAAAAGTTCGAGAACCGCTTAATCTTTGGGCCCGCTGAAACATTTTTTTGTCCTCAGGTGAAATACGAAATTCAATCCTTTCGTCCTTGTTTATTTGCGCTTTCATAATAGTTGGTTTAGATAAAGATACGACAAATGTACGGAAAAGTTACGTACAAAAATAATGTTTGAACTATTATGCCCAACTATACTACTAATTACAATATGTCGCTAATAGGTTACATACTCTTTGCTTCCTCCCAATACACATCCATTTCAGCTAGGGTCATTTCCGAGAGTTCTTTTCCAATGGCTTTGGCCTTCTTTTCCAAGTACTGAAACCGCTTTATAAACTTCTTGTTGGTACGCTCTAAGGCATCTTCGGGATTTACACCAATAAATCGAGCGTAGTTTATCATAGAGAACATGACATCTCCAAATTCAGATTCAATTCGGTCTTTATTACCTTGCTCTACTTCGTGTTTTAATTCTGCTATTTCTTCTTCAACCTTGTCCCATACTTGGTTTGGCTCTTCCCAATCGAAACCAACTCCTTTTACCTTATCTTGTATTCTATTTGCCTTAACCACTGCGGGTAAAGATTTCGGCACACCCTCTAGCACGCTTGTTTTACCTTCTTTTAGCTTTAATTTTTCCCAATTCTGTTTTACTTCTTCTGCGTCTGCCACCTCTACATCACCATAAATATGTGGATGGCGGTGAATTAATTTTTCGCAAACTCCGTTTAAGACATCAGCCATATCAAAAGCGCCCTTCTCCTCTCCTATTTTAGAATAAAAAACCAAGTGTAACATCAAATCGCCCAACTCTCCTTTAATTTCTTTTAAATCGTTATCAAGAATAGCATCACCTAATTCATAAGTTTCTTCGATGGTTAAATGCCGTAAAGACTCCATAGTTTGTTTTTTATCCCACGGGCATTTCTCGCGCAGCTCGTCCATAATTACAAGTAGGCGCTCAAATGCTTTTAACTTTTCTTTCATCGAATCTAAATTTGGGATAAAGGTAAACAGTTGAATTGAGTATATCGTATTTTCGCATTGTGTTTAAAAAATGGTGTTTTCTTATCTTGTTATTTGCATTAATAAGCAAAGGTTTTGCGAATGAAGACACCCTTACAATTCAACCATTTTCTATTATTGAACGAACTCATTACGGTTTTATCGTTCCGCATAGAGATGGACTGAGTAACCTCCTTACCAACCACACCAAAATGATTGAAATTAGTCTCGATAAGAAAACTTTTGGGGCAAAAAAATGGGAACGAGATTATTCAAACCCATCTTATGGTATTTCGTTTTTATTCTTAGATATGGGTAATCCGATACATCTCGGTTATGGAATTGGATTGTTACCGTATGTGAACTATCCTGTTTTCACGAAAGAGAAATTTCAGTTTAACATCAGAGTAGGTTTTGGAGCTATATACGCTACAAAACCTTTTAGACAAAGTGAAAACAAAAACATTATCTATGGCTCTAACATTAATGCCTTAGTTAGTTTTACTGGTGAGGCTAAGATAAAATTGAGCGATAAAATTGCAGTTCATCCAGGAATTGCTTTTACGCATTTTTCGAATGGGGCTTATGAGTTACCCAACTTGGGACTTAACTCAACATCGGTTAACTTCGGGGTTAGCTACAAACTTAATCACCAAACAAAATTGACGATTCTGGACAGTATTGCACGATTTAAACCTTACATAGAAATATCTGCGTCTGGCGGATTTGGTTCAAAGGAAATTGAACCCGGAGGTTCTCGTTATTACTTTGGGGCAGGAAACGTAGAATTAGCAGCAAGAATTAGCCCTATGTCTCAGTTTTACGTTGGCGTTGACGAGTTTTACAATACTTCGGTTAAACCGAGAATGGAAACCCAACTAAATACAACACTTACAAACGCTGAAATTCTACAAACAGGATTTGTTTTGGGCTACTACCTTAAAATGAATCGTTTACAAATCGGTGTCGCTTGGGGAACCTACCTTTATACGAAAACGGTAATCGACAAGCGATTTTACCATAAACTCACAAACTTATACTACATTACAGATAAAATATTTGCCAAATTTGTTCTCAAAACTCATTTCGTTAAAGCTGATTATTTTGAATTTGGATTAGGGTATAAGATATGGAAAAGCCGATAGTCCTATTTTCAATATTCGTACTGCTTCTATTTTCTTGTAAGAAAGAAAACAAAGGCGACTGTATTAAATCTCACGGAGCTGAGACCACCCAATTTATTGATTTAAAAGAATATTCTATTATCAAAATAAAAGGTCATGTAAATGTTACAATTAAACCAAACCAAAATACCATTGCCGAAATTACAGGAGGCAAAAACGTTCTTCCGTTAATTCAATGCGAGGTAATTGATGACACTCTTTTTATCGACAATACAAACACCTGTAATTGGGTTAGATCATACGATAGAGAGGTAAGTATTACACTATTTTTAGATTTGTTAGATGGAATCGTTAATGGTTCAACTGGCAAACTCACATCAACTGACACTATACACTCCAAGACTTTTACATTGGTAGGCCAGCCCATGAACGGAGAAACGAGTTTATCTCTTTCCGCAAATCAATTAAACTTCAATTACCTTGACGGTACAAGCACCGTTTACCTTTCTGGCCAAGTAAACACCGCCAACTACTATTACAAAAGTCTTGGATATATTGACGCTACCGACCTCATTACCAACGAAACAATTATCAACCATCGAGGTACGGGAGATATTTCTGTTTTCTGTACTAATTATTTACTTGGAACGATAAGTAAAACTGGCGATGTATATTATTTGGGCAATCCGAAAACCATAAAAGTTGAGACGCTTAGTAGCGGTGAGTTAATTCAAAAATGAGTACCTTTGTAAGATGAAATTAGTATTACTTTCAATCGGATTATTAGGTCTTGGAGTTGCAGGAATTGCCATTAAAATATTGCTTAAAAAAGATGGGAAATTTCAAGGTACTTGCGCTAGTAATAGCCCTTTTTTAAACGAAGAAGGTGAAGCTTGTGGGTTTTGTGGTGCACTACCCGAAGAAAAATGTAAAAGCAAAGACGCTTAGTTGACTTTTATTACAACACAGGTTTAACATTGCCAATTATTCGTCAGTGTGACCACTGACGGTGGCTTGGGATTAACCGAGCCATCTACCTAATCTAATTTTTCTTCAATTTTATTTTCCAAGCTAGGGGTTATATAGCTTAATAAATTTCCATTTTCATCAGAGTAAATAAGATATCCTTCCATTTCTGAAGGATGAGTTTTCAAATATGCAATTGCTTTTTCATGCCCCATCACCATAAATGCTGTAGCAAAAGCATCGGCAGTCATACAATCGTCTGTAACAACTGTTGCACTTAAAATTTTATGCGTTACGGGGTAACCAGTCTTCGCTGAAATAGTATGTGAATATTTTACTCCATCTTTTATCCTATATTTACGATAGTTACCCGAAGTTGCTATTGACTTATCATCTAAAGTTAAAACAGCTTGTAGCGGTCTTCCTCCTCTACTTTCTTCAACAGGTTTATCAATTCCTACCTTCCAGGGGTTCCCTTTTCCATTTTTCCCTTTTACACGAACCTCTCCTCCTACCTCAACTAAATAATTTTCCACTTCCTTGTTTTGCAAAAACTCACAAATTACATCAACAGTATAGCCTTGTGCTATAGCATTAAAATCTAACTGTATTTGCCCATCTTTGATCAATTCATAATTTTCGGCATCACCAAATTCACGAGCAGATAAATACTCTATTACTTCTTCCGTTTCTTTATCAAATAGTTTGATTTTATCCATCCCGACATATTGAAGAAGCGAATCTACTATGCTTGAATCGATAGCGTCTTGAGTTGTTATTTCACTGGTGCCGAATCCCCAAAAATCAATTAAAGGTTTAACCGTTGGGTCGAAATCTCCATTGGTTAAGTAATGTACTTCATAAGATTTCCAAAAAACACATAGCATATGTTCATCTAGCTCACAATTAGTTAGTGAAGTGTTACACTTACTAATTAGCGAGTTTTCAATGTAAGTTGACATCGACAAGTCGATTACCTTAATAATTGAATCTACTTGCAATTGAAAGTTACGATTTAATGTGTCGTTGTAAGTAATATGGTAGGAGGTCCCTTGCGCTAACCCTTCAATCATTTGATAAGAAGAATCCAGCTTTTGTCTTTGGACATTTTCTCCACAAGAACAAATGAGTAGAGTACATAAAATAATAGGAATCAATCCTTTCATAAGTGCAAATTACAAAAATCTAACAAACTGCCACAAAGGTATTTACCTGTCTATTTTTATAACTCTTTTACTTACAGTATAGCCTTTTTCATTGGTTATTTGAACAAAATACATACCTGCGCTACAGTCGTTCAAATTTATCTCAGCTGTCTGAATACCTTTTTTAGCATTTAGCTTACTTTTAATTACAAGTTGACCAACGTTATTAACCACCTGAATAGATAATTCTTGTTGTGCAAGGCTGTTCAATTCTACTACAAATCTTCCATTGGTTGGATTTGGATAGATGTTGAATGTCTCAAATACTGCCTTGTCTCGTTCAATAATTGTCGAAACTGATGTACAAAAGTTTATTTCAAATCGAGCGGCTACATCAGTAGCATCTAAATTAAAAACATAACTAGAATTTGAAATTAAATTAGTGGTTACATCCAAATAGGTGTCATACAAATTTATACAAACAATTGAGTCTGGTAAATCCACTACATCGATTCTATAAGTTCCTGAGCTAGAAACAATTGTT
>JAESTK010000306.1 GCA_016763645.1 Flavobacteriales bacterium | reverse complement strand
AGTTTGATAATAATTTATTAGGGTATAAGAAAAAGATAATATGTGTGAAATTTAGCATAGATGGTTTAAGTAGTGATTGTATAAAGTTATGGGATATGAGAATGGGTAAATGTTTGCATAAATTTTGTAATAATGAGTATAATATCGTTAGATTTAAGTAAAGATGGTGATTTTTTTGTGACAGGTGTATTAGAGTTATTTAGCACGCGTACATATAGAAGTAAATTTTTAGTAGAGTTGGCAGATAATAGAATAGTATCATTGAATTGTAATAAAATATTGACATGCTGTACTAATACAGGAGAGATAAATGAATTAGATTATAGAACATGTATTAATTTAGATTATATTTTTTGTGAATATAGTTTGATTGGTGATAAATTTGTATTAGGGACAGATGATAGTTTGAGAGGTCAGTCAATGATACAGTGTTATGATATATCATTGAAGAAGAGTGATAAATATGAAGAAAATTACATAACTTATGCGAGATGTGGAGAAATTTCTCTTGATGGTAAAAAGTAATTATTTGCGGGAGATATAATAAGTTTGTTAGATTTGGAGACGGGTGATGTTATATCTGAGAATTTTGATATGTATGATGAGAATAGTGATGATAATGATTTAAATTCTGAGGAAAACTTATCGACATGTGTAAGATTTTTCGCGGATAGTAAATATTTTTTGTGTGGTTGTGCATCAGGAGTGATAAAAGTGTATTCAATAAGGAGTAAAAAAATGTTTATATAGTTATAATGGTCATACAGATGAGATAATATCATTAAGTATATCTCCGAATGGGAATAAATTTTTGAGTGTAAGTGGAGATGTAACAGTGAAGTTGTGGTTGATATCATTAAATAGATAATTATTTTGGTATACATTGAATTATTTGTGTTTTGACAAACCGTAGTAAAAATAGTAATTAAAAATGAAAAATGAATTATTATTTCGTTAAATTTTGAAATAATATTTTATTTAATATAATTATATAGAGATGGTAAAAGTGAGCCCATTTACGTCAGAATTGTTGTCAAGGTTGAAAACGGAGGGTAAACAGGGCGAGAGTAGTATAAAGAACATAGAGTCGTTAATGCGATCGATAAGTACTAATTTGTATAACTTGGAGGAATTCAAGTGTGGAGAGTATAAGGATATAGACAGAGTGAAGAAGTATCTTCGAGAGAGTACGAGTAACTTGAGTACATTGTCAACGAGGTGTAGGAATTTGTATTCAGTGATGCGCCTCTGTGATAATTTGGGTACAATTCGCGAAGATTATAAGAATTTTTTAGACGAATGTGTGAAGGCTTCATCAAAGAAGACGGATTTTGTGAAGAAATCTGATGGGATTCTGTATGATACGTTACGAAAGAGTGCTTTAGAAAGATATGAGAAGTATATGAGATTGCACGATGGTTTTAAGTATATGAAGCAGTATGTGTTGACGTTAATAAACTTGTTATCGGTAAACATGCCATTACGACCAGATGAGTATAAATCGTGTGATTTGGTGGATATGTGCGGTAAGAGTGAAGAGGAGTCGAAGAGTGCATTGGAGTCATGGGTACAGAAGAGTGGATTTAATTGTCTTGACGTGAATAGCGGTTGGATGTCAATCGTGGTAAGCAAGACATCTAAGACGTATGGAATAAGAACAATAAGACAACCGGAGCATTTACGATCAGAGATATTGTTGCTGGTAAAGGATGGTATAAGACTGTGGGATTTAAAGTTACTTTTGCCGTCAATGACTAACGTAGAGAAGAGATTTAACAGTTCGATATCGGATAAGATCTTGGAGATGTCGGGTTATAATAATAATAGATTGCGTTCTAAGTGGATAACGGATTGGATAGATCGTCATAAATCGTGTGGTGATTTTGCGAAGAAGTTGTATGATATGTCGTATATGTTGGGTCATGATATCAAGACGTCGTTAAGGTTTTATTCTGAGGAGACGGGAACAGAATTGGAAGAAGACAAAGTATCTGATAAGAAAGTGGAAGAGAAAACGGAAGAAGACAAAGTATCTGATAAGAAAGTGGAAGAAGAGAAGAAGAAGATTTTGGTGAAAAAGAAAGATAATGAGCAGAGTGAGTTGGAGTTATTGCGAGCGGAGGTGGAGTTATTGAAGAGTAGGGATTGTGTGATATGTTGTGCGTTAACGAAGAAGGGCAAAGGTCCACGATGTAGTAAGCGAGCGAAAACAGGTAGTAAGTATTGTGGAATCCATTCCTAGAGATTAATATTTTTTTTTCAGTATTTGTCATATATTTTTTAATATACTCAATAGATTAGTATATCAATGCTGATTCTTGTAAAGTGTAACATCCTTTTAGTTGTGCTATATCAAGACCTTTAATTAAAATGATAAGAGAATTAATAGGTGAATTAGATGGAATAATATTATTTTTATCAAGTGAGAATATCTCTTTTACTTTCAATGTTGGTTTTTATTAAACATAAATCAACTCCATTATCAGTATGTTTAAAAATAGTACTATCATTTAATGGAATAGTTTGATGTGTTAAAATATTTGACTTTGAATGGTAAGAAATTTTAGCTTCGTTGGAATTATTGATGATGCGATCGCTTATAAGGTTATTATTGTTAGTGACAATATATATATATATATAACACCATCTATTTTATAAAAGTATCCCGATCCAAGTTTATTTTCAAATTTAGTTTCAGTATTCGTTTCAAGTTTAGTTTCAGATTTAGTTTCAATAGTTCTACATGTTATTTTGCATATTAAATTAGATGAATTTTCATCAAAATTTATTCCTTTTTTTTGAATATTTTATGTAGTGTGGGTTATAAGCGAAGAGAGCCATATTTATAATATTACCATAAGTCAATTAGCACAAATAATTTTTTTTATTTTAATGGATCTTTAAATTTATCAATTATAGCTGAGAAGACGCAATAAATAATACAGATAGTGACCATAGTAGTATTTTGTCAATAACTTTCTTTGCACTATTAAAAAGGATATATACATATTAAATAATGTGAGTAATTTTGTTGGCTAATGTGGTATAGAATATTGGTATACCTGTATAAACGTTATTGATATTGAAGGTATATTTGACATATTTATTTAACCTAGCGACTGGAGCGATAATATTGTCATGTCGATATAGTCCGTATTTAAGACATAATTGATTAAAGTAAATGAGATTAGCTTGAGTTTTATTAATATATTGTTTAATAATTGAGTGGTATAATCTGTGTGTATTAATGAACATTTTGTAATAGTTGACATATTCATCGTAATTAAAAGGTATATTATTTTTATTATTGTTGAAAGAGATTGTGTTATTGTAAAGGAAAGTGATTTCTTCATTTATGTTAATATCTTTGTATGCGTAAAGTGAGATAAAATGCATTGGTGTATTAAATATATCGTTAGTAACAGTAGTGTGATTGGTGAAAGAGTTAGGATTTTTGGAATGATTAAAATTAGAGATGTATTCTCCGATAGAATATTCATTATCGTCAACAATGAAAGCATTAGAGTGTATTTTATCATCAATAATTTGGTCATCTGATTCATTTAAATCATTAAGGATAAGGTTTTCATTCCATAACTTATTTCTGGGATATAATGAATTATAAAGTAGTTGATTAGATCGTAACATATTATACATGGAGTTATAGTTGGTAGAATAGTAGCATTGTTCGATAAGAAGTAATTCATTTTTTTTTTAATTTTATTTGAAGAGAAAATAGCTTTATAATCAGATTTACAGGTAAAATTAAGTTTATTATTTTTGTATACAATATTAGTTATGGTGAATGATTTCATCTAAGTATATAAATAGATAAATATGTAAATAGTTTAAATATCTTTTAGAAGATTATGTCCTATAAAAGGATTTTGGTGCGATTAAGACAATAGTGAGAGCTAATTGGCTTATCTTAGCGACGAAAATATGAATTTAAGTGAATGAATTAATATATTAAATGTCTTATATTTTTGAGAATTGTACATACGAAAGATAAAGAAATGTATTTTTAGTAAATAAAAAAAAGATAATAGAAAAGTATATATACAAATTAATAATAATAATGTTATCATATAAGAATTTGCATTCATTGGAACAGAGTGATGATAAGGAGAGTAGGATGCGCTATAAACTGTTGTTAACTTTGTTGTCAGAGATATTTGGAAATTGTGAGGGTGAATTGATGTTGACAAATGAATTGGAGACAGGTGTTAATCATGAATTTATGAGCGTTCATTGGGGTTCAATAAAGAAATTATTTTCAGTACCAAAATCGTCTATAAGATCGAAGCGTCCTGTTCGTCAGGTGATAATAGGGATAATGAGTGATTTATTGGTGAAGTATGATTTTGAGAAACCTCCGCGTATGTTGACGATAAGGAAAGAGCGTATGGTAGATGGTAAGAAAACGTCGACGACATATATGTTGGTATCATTCGTTTAGAAACAAAATATTAATTTCTCCATGTTTAATATAAAATGGTCGAACATGTAGAAATGAATAGTATAGAATTGGTTCCCTCAAACCAATTAGCAAATAATGAAGTGAAGTTTGTACTTACTAAAGGTGAAGATAAAAACAGTGAGATATCAACGCAAAATTTAGGTTGGATAGATAAATTTGTCTTAGAACCGGGAACGGGAACTCATACTCATATAAGTTTAGGTTATCCGAAGAAGTCGTATAAGATTCCGGAAGAGGAATTGGATAATTTGAATAGTTATGTGAGACGAAGTAAATGTGGTTTATATTTGACGGAGCGTCACCCGGAAGATTATAGCATGTGTTGTATAGATTTTGATTATAAATTGGAGCATAAGAGTGATGTACGAATATTTGACGATGAATATATAAAGCGTATAGTGATGTATTACAATGATAGTTTTAGGTATTTAGGAGTACCGGACAGCTGTTTATCGAGTGTGGTATTATATAAGCGCGAGGGTTATATAAATAAGGAAGGTTTATATAAGGATGGTTTTCACATTCAGTATTATAAATTTGAGTTACCGTATAAGTTGCAGAAGATAGTTCGTAAGAGAGTGATAGAGAGGATAAGATTAGGAGATGAATTATTGAATTTGAATAAATTGGAGTCAGTGGTGGATGAGTCAGTAATTCAGAGTAATGGCTGGTTGCTGTATGGTTGTAGTAAATATGGTACGAAACCGTATAAGATACGTCATGTGTATGATGTATTAGAGGGTAATTTATGTGAAGGAAATTCGTTAAAAAATTGGGTAAATGTATTATCATTGCGAATAAATCATGGTAAGTTATCTTTATTTGGCAAAAGTGATGTATCATTAGAAAATAAGATTGTGATTGAAGTTAAGGACATGGATAAAGAGAAAAATGATTTATTGGGAGATATAGAGTGTAGTGATATATTGGGAGATATAGAGTGTAGTGATATATTGGGAGATATAGAGTGTAGTGATATATTGGGAGATTGGGATGTGGTGAAGTTGCATTTAGATAATACTGGATCAGATTTTTGGGATGATTATAATAATTGGTGGCAAGCAGGTGCATTAATAAAAATGAATGAAAATACTGTAGAAGGTTTTGAATATTATGATAAGTTATGTCAACGTAGTAATAAATATGATAAAAAAGAAGTGATATTGAAGTGGACTCATGGTAAATTGGATGGTAGTAAAATAGGTTATAAGTTAATATATAAAGCCTCATTAAATCATAATATGTGTATATATAAAAATATACTAAATACGTTACCATTTGGGAATGTGTGTAGAATAGAAGAAGAATCCGAGGAATGTTTAACGCAGTTTACAAGAAAAGAATACATAGAAATCAAGAGTAATTTTATGGGAGAGATAAGAGAAATCAATGATAAATTATTGTTGGACAAGACTTTAATTTTGAAAAAGGATCAAGAGTTATTAAAAGAGAGATTAAAATTGGTGTCAACGTCGATGAGAAGAGAGTGTAATAAGTATATAAATAAGTATTTTGTAAGTATAATGAAGAGAACTAAATTATATATGGTAGAAATAGATTATACGGATGATAATTGTTTTATAGAGCGTAAGAAATTTGAAACAGACAGAATAATAAAAGAATACATAGGTTTTGATGATTGGAAGCATTGGGATAGTGATTCATTGAGTAAAGTAATGGCAAGAGATGTAATTTTTCTGCCGTATACATTATATGAACCGGAATTACATAAAGATGTATTAAATTCTTTCAGACAATTTAAACATAAAGTTCCGAAGGATGTGAAAAAGTATGATAAAGATGCAATTCAACCGATATTGGATCATTTGCTAGTAGTATGGGCATCAAATAAAGAAGATTGTTATAAATATATTTTGGATTGGTTAAGCTTAAAATTTCAGAAACCGGGTAAGAAAATAGGAGTAGCATTAGTATTAAAATCTGTGGCAGAGGGAGCGGGTAAGAATATAGTATATGATTTTTTGAGTGAATTTGTAATGGGTATAAATTATACGAGAATTTTTAATGATATGGATAGTTTTTTGAATAATTTCAATAGTGATGCTGAACGTTCATTACTGACAGTTTTAGATGAGATAGGAAACAAAGGTTCAGCGTATAAGAATGCAGACAAATTGAAAAGTATAATAACAGGTTTAATGCAACACATAGAAAAAAAAGGAAAAGATAGAGTTCAGAAGAAAGATTATAATGATTATATATATTATTCAAACAATGATTGGGTAGTGAAAGTTTCAGCATCAGATAGAAGATATGCATTATTCGAAGTATCGAATGTGTATGTGGGGAATATAAAATATTTCAAAAATTTGATAAAAAAATGTTTTAATGATAGATGCGGATTAGAATTTTATAAATTTTTGTTAAGTCGAGACATAAGTAAGTATGTACCGCAAGATATACCTATAACGGAATGGAAGAGATCAATGAAATATCAAAATTTAAATAAGACTTATAGATGTATATTATTATTTGGTGGACATAATTATGAATCGAAAACAATGGGTTGGTTTTTAAATGAAATAACAAAATATGATCAATCAAAAGAGATTAAAGGAACAAGGAAATTAAATAAAGATATTTGTTCTCTTTTGAATTTGGAAAAAAAAAAAATAAAAAAGAATAATCAAACTTGTGCTGGTTTTGAGAATTTAACAATAGCTATTTTGGAAAATAAAATGAAACAATTATTAAATGATAGAGATTTTAATTTTAAAGACTATTATGATAACTATATAAAAGAAGAGGAAGAATAAGTACATATAAAGTTTATGTTTTATGTAATCTATTTTTAACATTATTTTATTTATCATTGGGAAGGAAGAAGTTTTTAATTTGTTTAAAGATACGAACATGAACATTAAAAATAAAGTCCAGCCATTCAAAATAAAGTTTCTTTTTATACTTAAATTATCATTGGGAAAAAAGGTTGGTTAACCTGTTTAAAGATATGGACATTTAAAATAGAGTCATGATATTCAAAATAAGTTTCTTTTTATAGTTTAATTATCATTGTAAAAAAAAATATTTATAATATGTGTT
>JAESTK010000065.1 GCA_016763645.1 Flavobacteriales bacterium | reverse complement strand
CAGATCGGTTAATTGCCATTCGCCATTTCTGACGGAAAAGTAATAGAACTGCAGAAATTAACGTCCCAGCATGTCCAATACCTACCCACCAAACGAAGTTAGTAATGTCCCATGCCCAGCCAACTGTGTTGTTCAATCCCCAAACACCAATACCTCTACCAATTGTATAGGTAATACAAGCAAGTCCCCATAGCGCAACAATGGCTGCTACAGTGAATGCCATGTACCATAATTTGTTTGCACTACCCTCTACAGGTGCACAAACATCCTCCGTTATTTGGTGATATGTTTTATCACCTAAAATCAGTGGTATTCTAATGTCCGCTTCTTTGTGCATTCTATTTTCTATTTACGAGTGTTCTTCAGTTTTTTCTTCATGGTCATGACCATGGCCTTCCTCCTCTTGATGAGAACCGTGCTCCACAGCAACATGTCTCATTTCTTCAGAGTTTTTAACCTTAGTTAAGTACCATATATTTGGTTGAGTTCCTACATCCTCCAACAAATGATAAGCTCTATCTGTTTGACTTCTTTTTCTAACTTCTGCATCAACATCGTTATGATCTCCAAAAGTGATTGCGTTGGTTGGGCAAGCAGAAGCACAAGCTGTTTTAATGTCTCCATCAACAACTGGTTTTCCATTTTTCTTCGCGACTAACTTACCTGCCTGTACACGTTGAACACACATGCTACATTTTTCCATTACTCCTCTGGAACGAACAACGACATCTGGGTTTAATACCATTCTGCCCAAATCATCCTGAGTAATACTAATGTCTGAAAATTTAGAATCTTTATTATAGTTAAACCAATTGAAACGTCTTACCTTGTAGGGGCAGTTATTCATGCAATAACGAGTACCAATACATCGGTTATAAGCCATTTGATTTAATCCTTCATTACTGTGAGTTGTTGCTGCAACAGGACAAACTGTTTCGCATGGTGCGTGATTACAGTGTTGGCACATCACTGGCTGATGAACAATACGCGTAGGATACGCAGAAGGATCTTCCATCGCATTATAATCACGATCACCCTTATCTCTTGAATGAGTTAATGGATCAGCATCACTACTGTAGTAACGGTCGATTCTTATCCAGTTCATCTCCCTGTTTCTTCTCACTTCATCACGACCAACTACCGGTACATTGTTTTCAGAATAACAAGCCGTAACACAAGCACTACAACCAGTACACGTATTTAAGTCGATTGTCATTCCCCATCTGTGTCCCTTTTTTATATCGTGGTCATTCCAAAGATTTAATTCTTCGAACGGCTGAACTTTTCCATAAGCATCTAAAATTTCTCCTTTCGGATTCCAAACTTCTCTGCCTTTCGTTTTATAAGAATTTAAATCGGTTTCGTTCACCATTTTACGCCCCATCATGGTATGATGAGTTTGCGTACAAGCTAGTGGATATGTTTCTCCTGTTCCTGCAATTGAAACATCAAATGCGTTATAGTTAATGGTTCCATTAGTGTATGAAGTCATTGGATAAGCATTCTGTCCAATCTGAACACCATCAACCGCAACTCCTGCTTGACCATAGCCTAAAGCTACGGAAATTGTTTTTCTTTTTTGACCGGGAACTGCTACAACAGGAAGTGTTAAATCAGCCCCATTAGCAGTAACTGTAGCTATATTGGCCGGTTTTTGCTGTTGAATACTGGTGTTAAAACCGAATTCATCCATATCAACTGGATTCATACAAATGTAATTGTCCCACACAACTTTTGTAACTGGATCTGGAGTTTCATGTAACCAAGGATTTCTAAGTTGCTGACCGTCACCAATTCCTGTTTTAGAGTATATAGACATTTCCCATGCACCTCCAGTAACCTGACCAATAGTGGAAGCTGCTGCTTTTACATCGCCATTATAATCTCCATCGGCTACTATGACATCTTCGTTTTCTGTACTCGCCTCAATTGTTGTCACAGTTTCAGCTGTCATAGAGTAAACCCCATCTTGTAATACTTTATTCCAAAAAGAACTAAATAAAATCTGCCCACTAGATGGGAACATATTTTCTTTCCAATAATCTTTTATGAATTGATTATAGTCATCGCCTAAACCAGCCCACTTCATTAAACTCGAAGCTCCTTGTCTTGTATCGAATAAGTTACTGATTACCGGTTGAGCCAAGCTATACTCCCCATTTCTAGGTGAAGCATCATTCCAAGATTCTAAGTAATGACTATCTGGACAGACATAGCCGCAGTTTTGAGCCGTTTCATTTGGTTTTCCAGTTAAAGTAACTGACAAATTAACTTTTGCTAATGACTCATCAAACTTCCAATCAGCTGGCATTGAGTAAGATGGGTTAATTCCCCAAATAATTAATGCATCAACTTTACCTGATTTCATCTCATTGATTAAACTATATACATCAGTATCGTTTGCTTGTTTCAAGTTAGAAACGGTATCAACATTTACTGTTGAACCATAGTTTCCTAATAACGTATTTATCGCATTAACTACAGATTGAATAGCTTGATCATTTGAACCACAAATTACTAATCCGTTTCCTTTATTGGCAATCAAATCTGAGGCTGCTGCAGTAATTTTTTCTACAATGCCGTTATCATTATCAATTTCGCCAACAGAGACACTTGCTCCTCCAACTTGTTTTGCTACTGCATTATAAAGGTGTAAAGCCACTTTACCGAATTCTGAAGGTTTTATTGCTCCTCGAATATCGGCATTAGTGCCCGTCATTGACATATTTGCTTCGAACTGGTAGTGTTTCGACATCCAATCTCCATCAGGGTTTCTACGTGAAGCGTACTGACCTGCATACTCGATTGATGACAACCACGTTGACAAGAAATCAGCGCCAATACTAACAATCGTTTTTGCTTTAGTAAAATCGTATGTAGGAAGAACTGCCTTACCAAAATCTGCGCGATTAGCATTTATAATACCAGCATTAGACACCGCATCATAAGTAATGTGTTTAACATTTGCCGCTTTTTGAGCTACGTCAGAACCTTCTGCTTCAGTTGCTCCGCTCCCATAAGCTGAGATAAATTTTGAGATAACTGACTTTGTTGAAGGGCTAATAATTGAATTGGTTAAAATTCTGATGTTACCACCTCTTGACTTAATACCTTCTAGTTTTTTGGTAATTTCTCCATCAACTACGTCCCAAGACGAAGCTGTTTGTCCAATAAATGGAGACTGAATTCTTGTGCCATCATATAAAGACAAAACCGAAGAGTTAACATTTGCATTAACCGCTCCACCTGTTACCTTGCTTAAGGTATTTCCTTCGATATGAATTGGTCTTCCCTCGCGAGTTTTAACCAAAATACTTGCGTAATCATTACCGTCAGCATAAGTTGAAGCATAATAGTTTGCAACTCCTGGAGTTATTTCTTCTGGTTTAACAACATAAGGAATTGCTTTTGTAACCGGAGTTTCACATGCGGCCAAAGTTGCAGCCGCAGTACTAAATCCTAAAAATTTAAGGAAATCTCTACGAGAAGTTGACGTCTCTGATAGCTTAGAATCAGCTAAAAATTCATCAACAGGAATTTGTTCGGGAAATTCGTTCTGAGCATTTTCCAAGAATTGAGGATCTTCTTGTAGCTCTTCAACTCCTCTCCAATATTTATTTTCAGCACTCATATTATAAGTAAATTACCCTTATTTATTAATAATGACACTTAGCACATTCTAATCCACCAATATCTTCTACTGTAAAGGTTGTTTTTCCCTCGGCAGCATATTTCTCTTTTAACTCAGCGTGCATTTTATCGTAATATCCATTATCTGCCATTTCTACCCCTGTAGTTCTGTGACAATCGATACACCAGCCCATAGTTAAGTCATTTTCTTGACGCATAGGATAGCCAATATTTTCCACGTCACCATGGCAAGTTTGACACTCTTGTTTGCCAACAACCACGTGTTGTGAGTGATTAAAGTACACAAAGTCTGGGAGGTTATGAATCTTAACCCATTTAATCGCCTTCTCTGGTTTATCATATTCTTGACTATCAGGATTGTAACCAGCAGCTTCGTAAATTTTAGCAATTTCAGCTGTGCCCGTTGTTTTTCCTTCGCCAATCGCTTTGTGACAATTCATACAAACATTTACAGATGGAATACCCGCAGTTTTTCCTTTTTCGGCACTATGGTGACAATACACACAGTCGATACCATTTTGCCCAGCATGAATTTTGTGCGAAAACTTAATGGGTTGCTCAGGAGCATACCCTTGATAAACCCCAACATTATCCTTTAATGCGTGGAAACCATCCTTTCCTCCAATCAGTACTAATATCAAACACATAACCACCACCTTGGTTTGATTATTAGATACCCAATCTTTAAAGGCATCCCAATGAGAAACATCTGGCAAAGTATCTTTACCTTCTCTTTCCAATAACAAGTTTTTAAGAGAACGTTTAACACCTATTAGTACATTAACAACTATTGCAAAAACAACGAGTAAAATAATAAGCCATAATATTGGGTTATCTTCCTTCTCCGCACCAGCAACTTCATCTCCATCTTTAGGTGGTGGTGGGGGGGTGGGTTATTAATATAATGAAGTATATTATCAATATCCTCATTAGAAAGGAATTGAAACTGCGACATTGCCGACTTTTTGTACTCGTTGAATATCTTATTTGCATAAGCGTCTCCACTTGCAATTTTACCTGGAGAGTCTTTTATCCATTCGTACAACCACTCTTTAGAAGGGACTCGCTCTTCTACCCCTGCTAACCCAGGTCCTGTTAATTTTTTGTCATCAATTCTGTGACATGTTGCACAGTTTTGTTTGAACAGTTTCTGCCCTACCTCTACATCTTGTGCAGAAACGGTATTAAAATTTAGGGTAAGAAATGTTAAAAAGAGAATCGAATACAACCAACTTTTTGTTGATCTGTAAGCCTTGGTATTGCTCATATTACTACGTTTATTCACTAATCGATTATTCGAACGTATAGTCTATCTATTGTTGGCAAAATTAGAAGAAACATT
>JAESTK010000064.1 GCA_016763645.1 Flavobacteriales bacterium | reverse complement strand
TCTGATTATCAGACTAATGTAATGAAAATTAAATCAATATCCTATTGATTGTCAAACAAATAAATCGTCTTTTTAACAAAAAAAGTATGAGTTTGCCCTGATATATCAACACTCTACTAAAACAACTAAGGTAAAATCTATTTCCTTCATTCTTGTAGATTTCATAGCGCTTAATTTCTGCAAGAGATACATGGTGGCAGGTCGTTAAGTTTTAATACCCAATTTTAAGACGTTTTCTACGTTTATTAAAAGAGTGTTTCCCGCCTGGTCTACCTGTTTTTGAACCTTTGTGCCTCTTTTTCGGGAGGTAAGTAAGTTTAATAAGAAAAGAAAGATACCCATCATTATATTTTGGGTCTCCGCGTATGGCGCCTTCATCCGTCCAACCTGGATTAGCTCCTGTAGACCTGTCAGAAAAAGCGACACTGGCACTTCCGCTGTGTTGTTGAAGTTCAGTTTTGCTATAGTAATAACCACTTACATCGTCAATGTAATCAGTTGTGGTAAAACGGTAGGAAAATTCAGTGCCTATTTTCCATTTTTTTGCAACTCGATAAGAGCCTCCAAAACCAACAGGAAACGCAACGGAAACAGGAGAATAATAAGGCTTTTCGCCAGGAATACCCTGACCTTCGGTGCCAAGGTATCGAAGCGGAACTCCATCAGCTTTCGGGTTGTAGTAAAACGCACCCACACCTATAAACAAATACATATCCCATTTATTACCCTTTAAACCTTTGGCACCCTTTATATTGTACAGGTGACCTGGAGATTGTCTTATGAGGTAATATTCGTAATTCCAAGTGAGTTCCCAAATAATAGAGGTGAAATTTAGGTTTCGATTGCTTCGTTGTATATTTTGTGTGAGTTTATCATCGCCTGTAATTTTTCCGTAAAACAACGAGATGCTAGATGCATGTCGATGGTTAAGATTATATCGATACGAACCATAAAACCCATATTTGAAGGTTGTTAATTCCATATCGAACAAAAAGAAATTGATTCCCTTGTCTAAATTTAACCCCCCTAAATCGCCATTGTAGTTAGATACTCCACCGCCAATAGTGTATTCTTTCCGATAGGCTTTCCAGCTATTTTGTTCTCGAAAAAATTGTGCGAATGTATCTGTACCTAAGGAAATAAATAGAAACAATATGTATGAAGCTTTTTTCAAAACCGATGCAAATTAACGATAATTATGTAGGTTTATTAGCTCTTATCAAAGAAGTGCTGGATTTCTTTTAACATATTTTCATGGGTTAACTTATTGGTCGCTAGTATTTGTTTTCCGAAAATGTAATTTTTATCGTTGTTAAAATCAGAAACAGAACCTCCTGCCTGTTGTACAATAAAAGCTCCAGCGGCAACATCCCATGGGCTAAGGCCGTACTCATAAAAACTCTCGAATCTACCGCAGGCAACATAAGCGAGGTCGGTTGCGGCAGAGCCGAGTCTTCTGATCCCACGCGTGTTTTTTGTAAAGTGACCAAGCAATTCTAAATAAGGAGATAATTTTCCGTAATCGTAATATGGAAAACCTGTTGCAATAAGTGAATCCTCTAACTTTGTCGTTTTGCTTACCGTAATTTCTTTTCCATTAAGGAAGGCAGGAGAACTTTCATAGGCATAAAAACACTCATCGAAATTAATTTCGTAAACCACGCCCAAAATCATGACCCCGTTTTTCATTAACCCTATACTTACAGAAAAACAAGGGATGGAATGAATGAAATTTGTGGTGCCATCTAATGGGTCGATAATCCAATTGTAAGTTTCCCCCTTTTTATTAGAAGTTCCTTCTTCCGCAATGTATCCCGCTTCGGGAAATAAGACCGATAATTGTTCTACAATTTGTTTTTCGGCTTCTTTATCCACATGAGTAACAAAGCTGTTGAGGCTTTTGGTTTCTACATCGATGGAGATGTTTTTTCGCTCAGTTCTAATGTAATCTCCTACTTCTTTTGAAACAATACATACTTTTTCGCAAAGCGATTTTAAATCTACCATGCTGCAGCATATTCGTCTTTATTTTTTCTGAAGAACAAGATGCCAATTGCGCCTAAAATCATTAAAATAGATGAAATAATTTCTGCTTGAGTTATACCTGGCAACACTTCTACATTTACCCTAATTTTTTCAATTAAAAAACGCTCTGCACCGTTCATAACTAAGTAAATACTAAACAATACGCCAGGCGCAAAAAATTTGGTTCTCAATTTCCAAATGATAGCAAATAAAGCAAAACACATAAGGGTTTCGTAAAAAGGGGTTGGCCAAACGGGGTTCGGGAGTTGAGAGCAGTAAGGTCCAATGCAGTCAAGAATACGAATGCCTTCGTTGTTTACATTGTGCGGGTACGTAAACGACCACGTCCATTCGGGTAAAAAAGATAGCCAGTTTGGTTGTGGCGTTAAATTATCGATACCCCAGTCGCCATCTCCCGCAATTTGACAACCAATTCTACCAATACCATAGCCAATTAATAAAACAGGTGCGCTAGAGTCAAGCGTATGAAGTATATTTAATTTGTTTTTTATCGCATACCACCCCGTAGCAATGCCCCCTACAATTAGCCCTCCATACATGGTTAACCCGCTAAAAAATGCCCCAGCCGAATTAAACATCGTAGCAAATTGACTAGGGTTTTCTATTAAGTGAAATAATTTAGCTCCAATTATTCCGAATAAAGCTGCTATCATTACCATATTTCCAACATGGGTTGACGGGCTAATTTCTTCATCAACTTCAATTGGTTCTGGCAGTTCTTCTTTTTTGGCATCGCGGTAATTCATATAATATGAAATTGAGGCAATAGCTATCCCTGTGTAGAAGTTTCCTTGAAGTGAGAGTAAATAGCCTTGTGGGTCGTTAATAAATCCATCATAATCGGTGAGCAATAATCCAATTTTGAAGCCAAGAACAAAACCTGTAAGAATAGAGGGGATAAAGTCAGCAAATACCGCTTTTTTGCCTTTTACAGTTTTTTTAGTTTGGGCCTTAAATTGACCTAAAGATGTTCTGCGTTTTATTTCGCTGGTCCAGATATAGCTGCCAATAACAAAAGAAAGTGCAACGAAAAATCCGAAACTTTGAAAGAGTTTGAAAATTCCGATTTCTACACCGAATATATCCTGAAATAAATAATATAAGCTTGGGTACATTAGATTGTTAACTCGTTAATTGTCTCACATTGCATAACGCATGATGAAGTAATTGATTGTAATTCGACTTCTAACATTCGATTAGCTAATTCTTCGGTAAAGGGTAGCTGAACCTTTACATAGTTTTCGGTAAATCCGTTTATGTATCCTTCACTTTCTTGCCCTTCGAATAGTACAGTTTTGGTTTTACCAACATTGAGCTCATAAAAGGCTCTTTTTTTCTTTGCCGAAAGAATACGAAGCATCTTACTTCGTTCGTTTCGTTTTTCTTTAGGCACAACTCCATCCATTCTCACAGCAGTTGTGTCGTCTCGCTCAGAGTACGAGAAAACATGAAGATACGATATGTCAAGTTCGTTTAAGTAATTATAAGTATCCATGAAATATTCATCTGTTTCGCCTGGATAGCCTACAATTACATCAACCCCAATACAACATTCCGGCATTAGCGATTTTATAGTTTTAATTCGGTCGGTATATAGAGAACGATCATATCTTCTTCTCATCGATTTTAATAATTCATCGGAACCCGATTGCAAAGGAATATGAAAATGAGGAACAAACCGTTTGGCTTTGCTCACAAATTCGATAACTTTATTATTCAATAAATTAGGTTCTATTGATGAAATTCTAAATCGAGCAATGCCATCAATTTCATCAAGCGCTTTAATTAAATCAAAAAAAGTTTCGTTGGTTCCTTTTCCAAAATCGCCAATATTAACCCCTGTGAGTACAATTTCTTTTATGTCTGTTCTAGCAATTTCTTGTGCAATTTTTACCGTTTCCGCAACTGAATTACTACGACTAGTTCCTCTAGCCAACGGAATAGTGCAAAATGAGCAAAAGTAATCACAGCCATCTTGTATTTTTAGAAAGCTCCTCGTTCTGTCACCAATCGAATATGAAGGAATAAATTCTTTTACATCTTTAATAGTACCATCTTTAATAACGGTTATCTCCTTTTTTTCTATATTAGT
>JAESTK010000063.1 GCA_016763645.1 Flavobacteriales bacterium | reverse complement strand
TCGAGAATACTCGAAGTCTTTTCTAAGGGAGAATTCCCTCTTGGAGACTCCGAATATATTCGGACTGGTTAGGGAGATTGACCAAGTGCTTTTCGACATGAACTCACATTAAAATCGCTGTAAATCAGATGCTTACCTGCTTCCGTGATTAATCGAACTCAGGTTACTATGTTGTTCTAACAGCCACTGGAATCTTTGCTCAAAAAGCGGTTCGTTTAGCTTTTAGATTATTTGTCCAAATAGTGTTATGTTTGGCATAGAGAGAGCGTTTTTTTGTTGTGCAGCTCAAAGTTATTTGAGATACTTAAAACTAACTCTCTATTTTTTATCTTTTTAATCGTTTAGGACGGGATTGGTTAGGAATATAATAGTGGTGAATATTGTTAGTTGATTAGGATTCAATTTTTTTTTAGTTTTGTATAAAATTCAATACATACATTGTTATGCCACGTATTGTAGGTAACATTGTTTATGTTGGAGAAATAGGCCGTTGAAATCAGTTAAATTACTAAATTTTTTACGATGAAAAAAAGATTAACATTTATCATAATTGCAGGCGCAATTTGCATAGCTGGAATTGCACCAGAATTAAAAAGTAATGGAGCGCCTATTTCTAGTACTGGCGCACCAAGCGAAGGTTCTTGCGGTACTATTGGCTGCCATGATGATGCCGCTGCTAATAGTGGGCTTGCTGCTAGTTCACTGGATTTTAACAACGGTGTGGCAGAATACATGCCGGGGGAAACATATTCGATAACAGTAAGAATTGAGGAGACGGACGTTCAGCGATTTGGGTATCAGTTATTAGCGCTAAAAAACAGCGATGATTCTAACTGTGGAACATTCGAAATTATTGATTCGATGAGAACGCAGATAATGGGAAATGATGTTGACGTTCAGCTTATGGACAGGAAATATGCAACTTATCGCTATCCTGGCACTTCACCCGTATCTTCAGGAGTAGGTGAATGGACTGTTAATTGGACGGCTCCACACTCGGACGTAGGGCCAATTACCTTATACTATGCAACTTTATCAGGAGATAATGACGGATCGGATTTAGGTGATGAATACTATTTAAATGCTCTTGAAATAAATCCTTCCTCTGCGTCAGGAGTGGAAAGACTGGAAAACGAGAGTGAAGCCATTTCAGTTTACCCTAATCCAACAAGTGGACAGATAGATATTCGAAGTAACCAAAATGAAATTAAATCTATAGAAGTATACGATTTGTCAGGAAAATTGATGAAGACGTACGGTAACACTAAATCACAAGAAACCATAATAAATATTGGAGAGCTTTCTGACGGAAATTACATTTTGAATATAAATCAAGAGACTAGTAGTTTTAGTAAGCAAATAACTTTAAAAAAATAATATGATGAAGAGAAAGTCTAAAATAGTGTTGAGTCTAGCGGCAGGTTTTATCTGTTTTCAAGCATTTACACCAAAGAGTACAGGGTCTCATCCTTCGTCTACTGGTGCGCCAGGAGAGCTTACTTGTGCGAAAAGTGGTTGTCATGTCAATGCAGTTATAAATCCAGGTGATGGTGTCAATACACATACGTTTAAAAATAGTTCAGCTATTGACGTGACGGGCTATGCAGCAGGGTCTACATATTCGGTTGAAGTGAACATTACCCAACCGTTTGTATCTAAGTTTGGGTTCGAAATAGTGGCGTTAGATGCTAATGATAATAATGCAGGAAGCTGGATAATTACTGATGCAGCGCGTACATGGCATCAAACAACTAGCGCCCCTTCATCATTAAATCGAAAATATGTTACGCACGAATCTGCGGGAACATCGCCTACATCCGCAGGAGAATGTTCTTGGGGGTTTGATTGGGAAGCACCTATCGCTGGCACAGGAGATGTCACATTTTACTATTGCACGAACGGAACGAACAATAATGAACAGAATAGTGGAGATACCCTGTATTTTTCAGATTTCACAATTACAGAGGATGCTGCTAGTGGTATATTCTCAAATAGAGTAGCGGAGTCAAAAACTAGAATAAATTATTTAACTAAGCAAAATATTATTCAAGCGAAGGTCAGTGCCGATTATGGTGATGATATTATGATTAAAATAAGTGACACCAACGGCCGCCACATTTCTTCAGCGAATATGAAGGCTGCCAAATCTGGAGGCAATGAAGTAAATCTTCGAATAGAAGATAATCTGTCTAGTGGAATTTACCTTGTTACTGTTTTCGTTAATAATTCTGGCTCGACTGAAAAAATATTCATTCCAAATGGTAAGTAAGTTCAGTTATGTGCTAGCAATCATCTTTACCTTTGTAGTGATGATTTCGTGTAAGAAGGACACCACAACCATCGTTAAATCGGGTGTTGATTCGGTTGAAGAGAAGGTTGATGGAACTTTGAATATTAAAATCAACGGAATGGTTGACAACGAAAGTTTTGTGATGTACAATAACTACGTAAACGATTCGGGACAAACTTATCGCGTTGAAAGTATTCGGTTCTATGTAGGAGACATATCGTTGTATAGTAAGGGGTATGAAAACAACGTTCTAAGTGATGTGAATTTGGTTGATCTACTTGAGAATCACACTTCATCTGGTGGACAAGAATTATTAAGCGTTAATGTCCCAGAAGGCCATTATGATGGTTTGTCTTTCGCAATTGGTTTAGATACTGCAACGAATCACTCAGATCCATCGATATATCTTAGTTCCGATCCGTTAAGCAGCTTTCAAAATACGCATTGGGATTGGAATCAGGGGTATAAGTTCCTGATGGTCGATGGAAAAATTGATAGTGATGGAGATGGTATTCCTGAACAATCGTTCAGTTACCATATAGGACTGGACGATTATTATAAAATAGTTGATTTTAGTTCGGATACATTTAGAATCGCTGCTGGTGAAGAGACCGATTTCTTAGTCTCGTTGAATATTAATAGCCTTTTCGTTGGTGTAGACGTATTGAATGATGGCTTTACGCATTCGACAAGTAACTTTCCTTTAGTAGAAACGATCGCGTCAAATAGTGCAGAAGCATTCTATAAAAACTAAACTAATAATTGCCATTCAAATCATGTTGCTTATTTCATGCGGAACTAATGAGGCAAAATTTGTTTTTAAAATACCAAATGGATTTGATGAACCGGACTTGATGGGGGACAAGGAGTTAACATACCTGAAAGTGAGCTTAGGAGAAAAACTATTTTTCGATCCGCTGCTTTCATCGGACTCCACCATTTCATGCGGGTCGTGTCACCAGCCAAACCTTGCTTTTACTGATGGAAAACGATTAAGTACTGGTGTAAATAACAGAAAGGGAAAACGAAATTCACCAACATTGCTCAACTTGGCTTGGTCTAAACGATTGTTAGCCGATGGTGGAGTTAATTCAATTGAAACTCAAATGTTAGTTCCTATAAGTGATCATAACGAAATGAATTCGAGTATTCCACAAATTATCCAGAAGCTGAATAGAGATGAATACTACATAGAGGTGTTTCACCAAGTATTTGATCGAAAACCGGATGCATTTGGTTTAACAAGAGCAATATCAGCTTATATCAGAACATTGGTTTCTGGAAATAGTAGATGGGATGCTTTTGTTGCAGGAGACACCGCTGCACTTTCGGTTGAAGAGAAAAATGGAATGGATTTATTTTATAGTAGTGAGCTAAATTGTACAAGCTGTCATTCTGGATATTTGTTTACGAATCACACCTTTCAAAATAATGGCCTTTATTTAAATTATCAGGATTCGGGCCGGGCGCTAATCACGTATAAATCAGAGGATTTAAATAAGTTTAAAGTGCCTACGTTACGAAATATAGAACTAACGGCTCCTTATATGCATGATGGTAATTTCAATTCGTTGGAGAAAGTAGTAGAACATTATAGCAAAGGAGGAGAGCCTCACATGAATAAGAGTTCGAAAATATCTCCGTTAGATTTAACATGTATTGAAAAACAAGAATTGGTAGCTTTTTTGAAGTCACTAACCGATCTAAGTATAATTAATCAATAAATATGAAAAGTAGGACTGTAGTTGCTATTTCGATTGGTATTTTTTTGATAATCGTTCAATTAATGCAATCCTGTAAGAAAGAAACAGTAACTGTTGTGATAACGGATATTGAAAAGCAATTGGAATACATCGCACCTCCAGCGATGGACATAATTGTACCTGATGGATTTCCACCGATTGAGGTGCCAGACGACAATCCATTTTCAGAAGCTGGGATACAATTAGGAAGAAATTTATTCTATGATAATAATCTACGGTGCACTAGCTGTCATCAGCAGATCCAATCCTTTACTATAACAGGAAACATCCCTGTGACGGTAAACGGAAAATCATACCAAAGAAATCCAATGCCGTTTGTCAATTTAGCATGGGTTCAAGGGTTTGCTTGGGATGGTAGGTCCCTAACATTGGAAGAAAAAATTATTGAGTCTATAGTTGAGTCAGTCGGCATACCTTATGAAACATTGATTACGAATTTACAATCATCTACACAAGCTGATTACGATAAGCTTTTTACATCTGCATTTGGTTCGAATGAGATTACATCTATTAAAATTAACAAGGCACTTGCACAATTTTTGCGAACGATGATAGCTGCAAATTCTCCAGCCCAAAAGCACCTTCGAGGTGAACTTACTGCGCTGAGTCAATTAGAACAAGATGGTTTTGATATTTTCACTTCAGAAACAGGAAATTGCTCCCATTGTCACTTGCACTCCAACCAGTTATTTACGGATAATACTTTCAGAAATAATGGAATTGATTCTGTCAATAACGTTTCTGATTTTAGTGATTATGGTCACGGGGAAGTAACTGGTGTAGACTTTGACAACGGGAAGTTTAGAAGTGTAACGCTAGTAAATATAGCCTTAACGGCACCGTATATGCACGATAGTCGTTTTCAAACACTGGAAGAAGTTATAGAGCATTACAATACTGGAGGGAAATTCTCACCAAATGTAGATAACGTAATCAATGAATCTGGTAATGGGCTAAATTTAACGCAATACCAAAAAGACGCCCTGTTGGCATACTTGGAGTCGATGACTGATATAAGTTTTGTTGCTGATACTTCTTTTTCAACCCCTTTTTAAACAAAAATAATGAAATCAATAACGCAAAGAAACCTCGTTCTCCTTTTTAGTTTAATCATATTACTTGCTTCTTGTAGAAAAGGAGTGTTAAGGCGAACAGAAATCCAATTAGTGCATTATGACACAGGCATCTTATTGACTATTCCTTTAGAGGGAATAGGTAGTACGTCATGTCTAATAGATATAGAAAACAACGGTTCAGATGATTACCAAGTAATTTTAGAAACAAATCCTGACAGTGCAGTGACGTATAATATTCAAGTAATTCCGCAGACGGAAAAATATTCGGTTGCGATTGGCGATGAATGTAACGAAGTACTCATTGTCGAAGCAGATTCTAAGATTAACGGCAAGCTTAATTGGAGCAGCTCGGCAAGTATTTTTGATGAGGGAGTTTCAGGAAAAGCTAGCTGTAGTTTTCCGGTAGCAACAGACAGTGAATTGTTTTTGGCCATTAGATTAACAGAAGATAAAAATTCTAATTATGGTCGGGTCAAGATGATCTATAAGAGTAATGATGGGGACTTAACTCTTGAAATACTTGAATTGGGACTAAATTTGGCAGAGAATAAAAAAATTAAAGCGGGGGAAATCTAATTACGAACCTGAGTTCGATTAATCACGGAAGCAGGTAAGTAACTGATTTACAGTGATTTTAATGTGAGTTCATATCGAAAAGCACTTGGTCAATCTCCCTAACCAGTCCGAATATATTCGGAGTCTCCAAGAGGGAATTCTCCCTTAGAAAAGACTTCGAGTATTCT
>JAESTK010000062.1 GCA_016763645.1 Flavobacteriales bacterium | reverse complement strand
CAGTCAGTATGTAAAAAAGCACATTGTTACCGCTAATTAATATTTAATTAATAGTTTTGCCCTAATGAATTTATGCAGATTATTGTCATACAAAACACAGAGAGTAGCTCTTCTACTCTCTGTGTTTATTTTTAATAGCATAGACCTGTTGGCCTTAGGCTTACCTGGTGGAGATGATGCTCCGTGTGGTGGGGTATTTGGTCCATGTTTACCTATTGATGGTGGCATTTCCTTCCTATTAGCTGCTGGAGTTGCTTATGGCAGCAAAAAAGCTTTTGATTCTTGGAAAGAACATAAATAAACTAAATCTACGCTATGTCTATCGACTTACGCAGATTTATTTCGAACCCTTTAATTTTCTTCCTTTTTAAAGCATTCATACTCTTTAGCTTTTGGATTGTTGTGTATGAAATTTGGCTTAATCCGATTGGCACGTTTGATTTATTTGTTATCGATAAACTAATAATCCAAAGTGGGTATGTGCTTGAATTATTTAACTACAACCTAATACCTGATGTTATTTATGATACTGAATTTAGAACCATTGGTGCGGATGGAACTCATGGAGTATGGATTGGAGACCCATGTAACGGGTTAACCGTTTTTGCACTATTTACAGGCTTTATTATCGCCTTTCCTGGCAATTGGAAAAAGAAACTATTGTTTATTCCTTTTGGAATAATAACTATTCACATTCTAAACGTAATAAGGGTTTCCGCCCTTTGCGTTATCCTTCTTAAATCACCTGAATCACTTGATTTTAATCACACTTACGTTTTTACTTCAATAATATATGCCTATATATTTTTGTTATGGTACTGGTGGGCTGACAAGTTATCATTAGATAAATGATAACTAAATTTCGCTACATACATATCGTTACAATTTCAGTCGTAATTATTGCACTGGGTTTTATTAGAGACTCTTTATTCAAGCATATTAACTATCAAATTTATCGCCTAAATAATTCATCAGAAGAAATTATTGGTTCAGACTTTTATCAAGTTCTTTTTGAGAATTTAGATACTGGGCAGCTCCTCACTTTAAAATGGATACTAACCCTGCTCTTTGTTCTTGTCTATTATATATTAACTTTTACAGGAATTCGCTTAATTTATAGCTCAAAAAAATACCATCGATTAATATTAATTGTCTTTGCTGTAATATTTATGCTATCAGGGCTTTCATATTTAACTGGCTGGCTAACTAATAATTTAGAATTAGGTTATCGGTTTTCTAGAATACTAATGGGCGCAATTCAAAGTCCATTTATTCTTTTAATTTTAATTCCTGGAATTAAAATTCTTGAACGAACGAAAATCACCGCTAAAAACTGATTTGACAAGACCTCTCACCTTTTTTGCTGTTTCGTTATCTATAAATAAAGAATAAGAAACAATCATTATCAATCCAAAATCGAGCAATCCATTTATCACAATTATTCCTATATTAATTAACAAACCAGCCAAGAGTAACCATTTTTTAATAGATTTTATCCATACAAAAAAAGGAAATAAAACTTGATAAAAAAGCGAAAAATAATTCATAAAATAAAGAGAAAAATCAGACTTAAATATTTGGTTTGCTACTAGCTTATGACTTAAAAATTCGAAATTTAAAACATAATAAAATGCAGTTCCCGCTAGCCACTCTTCACCTGTAAATTTATAAATTGCGGCTACTAAATATACCGTACAAACCTGAATCTGGGCGATTATAAATACTGTATTGGTGAGTAAAACATCAACATAGCCAGATTTACAATTTTCGTAATCCTTTTTCTTTTCTGACATAAAAATCAGAAAAAAAAGCAAAAGACATGTAATTGTAACGCTTCCATTCGTTATGTACTCTGCCTTATTAAACAAATTGAATACAAAAAAGTACACAAACACACTTGCTACTCGTATAAAAGGTTTCCAAACACCAATGAAAATTGAAGCAAACAATCCAAAAATAAAATACAGATAACAAGAACTGAACGTTTCGGTAAATAGTAATTTCACGAAAGGCTCTAGCCAATCAGAGCTGTGCTTAGGCTCGTGAGTTAATGCTTCTTGACCGAAAAAAAAATCAGCTTTCGGTAACAGCAGAAAAAAATATAGAAAGATTGTGAAATATACTCCTCTTCGCAAAAGCCAAATTCTATCCGAATTGTCTTTCGCTAGAAACTTATCTCTTTCTAAGTCTACTTTATCGAGAATACTTTCAAACATCTACTACAGGAAATAGGCATTCAAGCTCTAGCGTTTTTTTCTCAAACCTCTTTTCCATTTTATTAAAATACAAATTTAGAGTTGCGAATCGTATCGCCTTGATTTTCCTGTTTGGATAATCCTTTTTCGCCCAATTTTTATAATACTTAACTGCATTTTTATTCGCCCAAGTGGTTTTAAGTATCGCTGGAAAATCTTTGTGGTTTTTATACTTATCTTTATCGTACCACAATTTTCTGTTCGTTATGTCATCATAAGCATATCTACGACCTGCCGTTCCGAATCTGTTTTTCTGAAATTCTTTTATCAGGGGTCGAGCAGGGTTTTCCCATTCAGACCAAGTACCATCTTCAAATTGCACTTTGTAATACATATACAAATCCATCATAGGTGGTTCTGGAGCAAATAATTTCCATGTTTGCCGAAACCACGGCAACATATAAGCCCCAACATATTGACTCAATCTTGGTGTAGAATATTTCGCCTCAGTAACATAAGTAAAGGTTGCCAGAATGTGCCATACAAACAAAAGCATCACTGCATAAAAAGTCAGTCTTTTAAATCGTTTCAACTTAGCTAAGTTTGATTGAAACAAATTAACCAAAAAAACTGTTCTCCAATCTATTATTTCTAATTTTGCTGCTTCAAAATCATGATAAAATGGAAAGAGATCAGCAAATATTTGACCTTATTGAAGACGAGTTTGATCGTCAAGTAGAAGGAATCGAACTTATCGCATCAGAAAACTACGTTAGCAACCAAGTTCTGGAAGCTATGGGTTCTGTGCTCACCAACAAATATGCAGAAGGGCTTCCCAACAAAAGATATTATGGTGGTTGCGAAGTTGTTGACCAAGTAGAACAATTAGCCATCGACCGATTAAAAGCATTATTTAATGTTGAATGGGCAAATGTACAGCCACACTCTGGGGCAAATGCCAACGGTGCAGTTATGTTAGGCTTGCTAGATGCTGGTGATACAATTCTAGGGTTCGACCTTTCTCATGGCGGACATTTAACGCATGGTTCGCCCGTTAATTTTTCAGGAAAAACCTATAAAGCAACTTTTTATGGAGTAAACAAAGAAACTGAACAAGTCGATTACGATGCTATGGAAATCACAGCCAAAGCTGAAAAACCCAAATTAATCATTGCAGGCGCATCTTCTTATTCCAGAGATTGGGATTACGCACGAATGAGGGCTATTGCAGATGAGGTTGGGGCCTTATTGATGGCTGACATCTCCCACCCTGCTGGGTTAATCTCAAGAGGGCTACTTACCGACCCAATGCCACATTGCCATGTTATTACTTCTACTACGCATAAAACCCTTCGGGGGCCAAGAGGTGGCGTAATTATGATGGGCAAAGATTTCGAAAACCCAATGGGGCACAAAACAATGAAAGGGGTAACGAAAAAAATGAGTCAAGTACTAGATGGAGCAGTTTTTCCTGGAACACAAGGTGGGCCATTAGAACACATTATAGCCGCAAAAGCTGTTGCGTTTAGCGAAGCATTAACCGACCCATATATGGAGTACTGCGTTCAGGTAATGAAAAATGCGAAATTGATGGCTCAATGTTTTGTCGACAAAGGCTATCATGTAATTTCGGGAGGAACAGATAATCACTCTATGTTAATTGATCTCCGTTCTAAAAATATCACGGGTAAATTAGCTGAAAACACATTAGGTAAAGCTGATATTACGGTGAATAAAAATATGGTTCCTTTCGATGACAAATCACCATTTGTTACTTCTGGAATTCGTATTGGAACTCCAGCAATTACCAGTCGTGGATTAACCGAAGAACATATTCCGCAAATTGTAGAATACATTGACGACATTCTATCATCACCTGATAACGAAACCAAAATTGCTGCTGCAAAAGCATCAATTAACGAATGGATGGAAACCTATCCTTTATTTTTACAACAAAATCAAGAATCTCATGCTTAATATCGAAGCCAACAATCCAAACTTAAAATCGTGGGTAGAAGTCCCCGAAAATTCTGATTTTCCTATTCAAAATTTACCTTTTGGTATTTTCTCTATTGGAGAAGAATATCCGAGAGTTGGTGTTGCTATTGGCAACAAAATTTTAGATTTAAAAGCTATTTTCGAATTGGGGTATTTATCCTCACTTCCTTTCGAAGCAAACGATTTCGATAGCGAATACCTCAACTCTATGATGATGCAAGGTAAAAAAGGCACGAGGGCTTTACGCAATAGAGTGTCGGAATTACTAAACGTTGAAAATAATGAGCTTCAAGGCAATTCAAACGATGTAAACAAAGCACTTTTTAACCGAATCGATGCGCAAATGCACCTTCCTGTAATGGTAGGTGATTATACCGATTTCTACTCTAGTGAGCAACACGCCTATAATGTGGGCTGTATGTTTAGAGACCCCGACAATGCATTGTTACCCAACTGGAAACACATCCCTGTCGGGTATCACGGCAGAGCTTCTTCTATTATTCCTTCTGGGCAACCCATTCATCGACCTAAAGGACAACAAAAACCCAGTGAAACTGAACCTCCAGTTTTCGGACCTTGTAAACTGCTTGATTTTGAACTTGAAATGGCTTTTATCACCTTTGAAGGGAAAGAATTGGGAGATTCCATCTCAACGACTGAAGCAGATGATTACATTTTCGGAATGACCCTATTTAACGATTGGTCTGCAAGAGACATCCAAAAATGGGAATATGTGCCATTAGGTCCGTTTTTAGCAAAAAACTTTGCAAGTTCTACCTCCTGTTGGGTAGTAACATTAGATGCTCTTGAACCTTTTAGAGTCGCTGGACCTGTTCAAGACCCTAAAGTACTACCCTATTTAGAATATAACGGAAACAAACACATTGCTATTGATTTAGAAGTTCTAATACAGCCTGAAAATGGCGAAGAAAATTCTGTTTGCCATTCGAACTACAAACACATGTATTGGAACATGAACCAACAGTTGGCACATCACACCGCTAATGGATGCGATATACATGCTGGAGATATGATGGCTTCAGGAACTATTAGTGGCAGCGAAGAAGGTCAATATGGCTCCATGCTGGAAATTTCGTGGAAAGGCACTAAACCTTACCAAATGAATGATGGAACAGAGCGTAAGTTTATCCAAGATTCAGACACTGTAATTATGCGCGGTTACGCTAAAAAGGATGGTGTACGTGTTGGTTTTGGTGAAGTGAGTAGCAAGGTTTTGCCTACTAGATAATTTAAAATTACTTTGACTACAAGTCCAAACTAGCTGGGGCTTCAAGTTCTATTGAGCGGGCTACAAATCCAAACGAATGGGTAATTAACTTCTAATTATCAAGAATTAAATATGGTCTGAAATTTTTACCTTTTTGTGGGTACGCTACTTTTATTTGCGAATTGTAACTGGTGCCAGCGTATAAGTATCTTTCTTTACTATATTTTTTACTTAATTCAACTTGCAAAACAGCTTCATCATGAAGCGAATACACGCTGAAAGGAGAGTATGTCCCAATAAGAACACTATCTGTTGAGTAGTAAAATTCTACTAGGACTTCTCGCCCAATAATATCTAATGAACCATTATTATCAACGTCAATTATTTTCTCAATTTCAAAGCTTTTATCGAAGATAGCTTTAATAGATTTTTGAGTTATTTTAATGATTGATACTGGAGTTGCATCACTTGCGAATTGATATTCGAAAAGGAAAAGATATTTAGATGAGTTGAAAGATGTGCAAAAAATATTGTCCGACTTTATCTCATTAACTAGACCTTTAGTAGCGAAAGTGTCAATGGTACTCCAGATTTCGTTGGTACTATTCTTAAAAGAAGTTCCATTTGCTAGCTCAATTTCTATTGAAAGGTATACACCTGGGTCACCAGAGTACGGAGGGGTTTTAAGTTTAATTGTGTCAAGACTATTGTCATTATTTAAATCGATGAGTATTTTTTCAACCAAAGCACTATCAATCATACTGTTGTCCTCTTTAGCTTTCTGTATGGCGCTTGAAGAGGGTTGATTACAACTAATAATTAAAATCGGAATTATGAAGTATAAATATTTCATGCAACTATTTTAATGTGTGTCAATAGCTGTCTCAGTATTAGGCTTCGAATCTTCCTTAACTCCCTCTTTCGGCTTAGTTAACCCTCTAACCGCTTTTGAAACTTCTTTTCGTTTTTGCGCCCATGCATCAACTTTTACCTGAACCATATCTATATTGCCTTGAACTTCCGCTTTCATTTTGTCTGCCGTAGCGCCTTTAGAAAAGCCAAAGAAACTAAGATTGTTTTCGTATTGTAAAATTTCTTTGTTCAGTTTGTCTATTTGCTCATTGATAAAACGCTGCTCATCTTTTAAGAGTTTCTCAGCGTTGTCTTTTCCTTTAAGGTTTTCTATTTTATCATTGAATTTTTGACTTTCGATAGCGTTTTTATCTAAACCGAGTTTATCATATAAAACATCTATCGCCTTTCGGTATTTTTCGTTGACATCTTTCATACTATCTCTTGACACCATTCCGAGTTCGTCCCACTCGCCTATCAACGTTTTTATTTGCGCTGCTCCCTTTTCCTTCTCGATTTTGGCTTTACCTAACTTAATAACAAAAGCCTCTTTCTTTTTTAGATTTTCTGCTAATCTATCGTCCAGCGTATCGTAATATTCTTTTTTCGCATTAAAGAATGAATCACACGCTTTTCTGAATTTATTCCAAAGGGGTTGTTCTGCCTTTTGCCCAGCAGGACCGATGTTTTTCCAATTTTTTTGTAGCTTCATCATCTGGAAAGAAGTTTCTTTCCAGTCGGTTAAATCTTTCAGTTTTTCGGCTCGCACAATCAACTTTTCTTTCCTTTCTTTATTGCCATTCCACTTTTCTTTTTCACCACCAAAAAACTCACTTTTCTTATCAAAAAAAGTGTTACAAGCTTCCCTAAATTCTTCCCAAATTTTATCGTTGTGCTTTTTCTCTGCAAAACCGGTCGATTTCCACTCTTTTTGGATAGTCAATACTTCATCCGTTCTTTTTCGCCAAGTTTTAATGTTATCGATATCCAATTCTGCTATAGCAATTACATTTTGTAATAATTCTTGCTTTTTATCAAGGTTATTCTTTCGTTGCTCTTTAATTTCAGTAAAATGAGATTTAATTTTATCGAAAACCTCTTTGGACACAATTCTAAACTCATCGCGAACCCTTCCCCAATCGTCTCGATTTACGGGACCAATTTCATCCCACTCGCTTAAATACGTTCCCGAAAGTGAACGCGTATTTTTAATGCTTTTTTCGTCAACAAGAGCCTTCATCTTAACAATCATCTCTTCGCGCTGCTGCAAATTCTTTTTAAAGTCGTTGTCCTTTAGCTCTTTGTAAATATTAATGTGATAGAAAAACTCTTCTAGTAGCTTACTGTAGTCATTTTGCAAATCTTTATAAGCATGTGGGGAAACCTCTCCAGTTACTTTCCATTTATTCTTAACAGCGCTCATTCTATTAAATGCCTTAGAAATGTTCTCTTCGTTCCTAATTATATCTTGTAACTCTATAACTAGGTCTTGCTTTGTTTTTAGATTTTGCTCGTGAGTATTTTTAATGTCACTTTCTTTTTTTGTTTTTCTATCATGAATAGTTGAAAGTAAGTCGTTAAACTTATCCCGGTCTTCTGATTTTGGAGCAGAAAAATCACTTGGTTCTCCCCCTTCAGCAATAAAATTTTCTAAGTGTTTATTAGTTTCCTCTTCAAGAGTCTTTCCAAAGGCCCTTTTAAGGATTTCGACTTCGGTTAAAATCTCGTTAACATCAACATCTTTGTTGATTAATTCTTCGAGTTTAACGAGTATTTCGGTACGTGTTTCCATTGTTGTTTTATTACAGGAGTGCAAAAATAAAGAATCGGGTTGTTTTAATAAATAAGAGATTGTAACAATTTTGTTATTTCTACTTCAAAAAATTATGATTTTACCAATTCTAAATCTTGCACGATTCCCGTTGCTAATTTCAAATACTTATAATTTTCGTAAATAGAATTGTAATCTAGCATTGAACCGAAAACAGGAGGTTCGAACAAATCAACATGTAGAGATACCGCTATAAACACTTTATTGCCTACAAAAGACACGAATATTTTATGTCCCGTTTTTTCTTTAAACGAAGTAATTCTTTGAATTAATGTGTTGTTAGTATTCTTTTTGTCTGCTCGGGCAAATCGCTATAGACAACAAACTGCTTGGTGAAATCTTGATTCTCGAACGTTACAACTTCATTGTTAAAAACTTGCCATGTTCTTACTACCTCTTTAAATTTAGAAAAAAGCTTGGAACCAGAATCGGGTAAAATAATTGTTTCGCAACCAAAGGATTGACCAACATCTGCGACAAAAAATAATCCCTTAAAAATAGTATAAAATGCCTTTCTCCCACGATGATCTTTCAGCGTGTATTGAGCATGAATTTCAGAGATTTTGTATGACACATCTCCCTCTTTACCCAACAGATAGTCTTCGCCATAATACTCGTGAACTAGTAGCGGAAATATTTTACTTGCTTCGAATTCTTGCTTCGAAACCAGTTTATGCTCATGGTAATCTATATCGGAATCAACAAAATTGACAATGTCAGAGATTACAGTTTTTTTAAATTGAGAACGAATAACTTCTAACTTCACTAGAAACACATATTTATAAAATAAAGCAGAAACTACACACCAAAAAACAAGAACCCCTATCGCAATAAGAAAATCTAGTTTTGTATGATTATTATCTAATGAAAAACGATGAAACCCGGCTACGTAATATACCGACACAAAAAAACCTACTACGCCTAAAACAATAGCACCCCAAAGCAAGGTTGCGAGAGTTTTTCGCTGTATTTCTAATCCAGTTAAATGCGGAACTAGTTGTTTCTGATAAAATGATTCGAAAGAAATTTCCATCTACTATGCAATAATAATGAATAATGTGTTGATTTATAGGCTCAACTGAAGGAATATATATGTTGTACTTTTGCAATCTCAAAAAACATAAAAATGAAAATTGGAGCAAACAAAGTAGTGCACATGCACTATAAATTAACTAACGACAAGGGCAAGGTACTCGACAATTCTGAAGGTCAAGAACCATTAGCTTATATTCAAGGTCTTGGAAATATTATTTCGGGGTTAGAAAAAGAAATGGAAGGTAAAAAAGCTGGCGATAAACTATCAGTATCTATCGCTCCGAAAGATGGCTACGGAGAAATTAAAGCCGAGTTAATTCAAATAGTTCCAAAATCAGGATTTGAAGGTGGAGAAAATGAATTACAAGCTGGAATGCAAGTTCAAGTAGATACAAATGAAGGGGTGCAAGTGGCAAACGTAACCAAAATAGATGGTAAAGACGTTACACTCGATTTAAATCATCCATTAGCCGGAATACAACTTAATTTTGACATTGAAATTATGGAAGTACGCGATTCAACAACAGAGGAACTAGAGCATAAACATGTTCATGGACCAGGTGGGCATCATCACTAACAACACTTTTAAAAATTGTAAAGCCTTTCTGTTGATAGCAGAAAGGCTTTTTATTTATTATTTTTACGCACCTTAAAACTTAAAGATGACGTTTATTAAATATACCCTATTCGCTTCAATCCTTTTCTTCGGAATAAACTCGTTTTGTCAAGATAAAGAGCTTACGTTAGAAGATGCTGTTCTTAAAAGATGGACCGACCTGAGGCCAGAAACGATTAAGCAATTGCATTGGACTGGAAAAGAAGGTCAATATTGCTTTTCCAAAAAAGAAGATGACGAAAGCTATTATGTTCTTGGAAATATTAACAGTAATAAGACTGGTAATTTAATCAGCTTAACCCAGCTCAATAATCTTCTTGAATTATCAGGCGAAAACGTATTATTAAAACTGCCTTCAATTTCCTGGATTGGTGAAAACGATTTTTCTTTTCATTACAATAACTCAGTTTATTTGTACGATATAGAGAAGAAAAACGTAGCCAAGGTTTTAGATTACAGTGAAAAAGCAGCAAATAAGTCGTTCGCGAAAAAAACGCTTAAAATTGCTTACACTGTTGACGATAATTTATTTGTTGTAGACGCTCAAACAGAAGCCCAAATTACCAACGATGGTGGAAACGGAATTGTTAACGGCCAAGCCGTTCATCGTTTCGAATTTGGAATAATGAATGGCATTTTTTGGTCTCCTCATGAAAATTTTATCGCCTTTTATCGGAAAGATGAATCGATGGTGGCAGATTACCCTCTGGTTGATATTTCCACAAAACCAGCGTCACTTAATTCTATAAAATATCCAATGGCTGGTGAAAATAGCCATCAAGTTACCGTTGACGTTTACAATACCCAAACCAAAAAAATTACTTTCTTAAAAACAGGTGAGCCTAAAGAACAATACTTAACTAATATCGCATGGGGACCGAATGAAAAATACATTTATGTAGCTGTTTTAAACAGAGACCAAAACCATTTAAAATTCAACAAATACGATATCGCAACAGGCGAATTAATTACAACTCTTTTCGAAGAAAAAGACGAACAATACGTTCAACCATTACATCCTATGTTTTGGTTAAAAGACCACAATCGCTTTGTTTGGAATAGCCAGAAAGAAGGTTATCGACAACTTTACCTCTACGGGAGTGATGGCAAAGTTATTCGTAAACTAACCGAAACCAACTGGGACGTACTTAACATCATGGGAGAAGATAAATCTGGAGAAAATCTAATTTTTACAGGCACAGGCGAAAATGGGTCTGAAAAACACGTTTTCTCTGTAGAAATTGCCACAGGAAAAATCACAAATCTCAGTAAAGTCCAAGGCACGCATAGAGTAAAGCTAAACGCAGCAGGAACACAGCTAATCGACCAGTACTCTAGCACAACAGTAGCAAGTGAAACAAGGATAATTGACACAAAAGGCAAAGTAGTTAAGCCTCTTCTCAAATCTAAAAACCCTCTTGAAGACTACAAAGTTGGAACCAATGAAATTTTCACAATCAAAGCAGCTGATAATAAAACCGACTTGTATTGCCGCATTATTAAACCCTATGATTTTGATGAATCAAAAAAGTATCCGACATTGGTTTATGTATATAACGGGCCAGGCGTTCAGCTAATTACTAACTCATATGTAGCCGGGGCATCACTTTGGATGTATGAATTTGCTAATCGTGGCTACATCGTTTTCACAGTTGACGGAAGAGGCTCTAGCAACAGAGGTGAAGAATTTGAACAAATAACTTTCAGAAATTTAGGTGATATCGAAATCGAAGACCAACTGAAAGGTGTTGAATATTTAAAGTCGTTGCCATTTGTAAACGCAGATAAAATGGCAGTTCACGGTTGGAGCTATGGTGGATTTATGACGACTAGGTTAATGCTTAAAAGCCCTAATACTTTTAAAGTGGGTGTTGCAGGTGGACCTGTTATCGATTGGAAATACTACGAAATTATGTACACAGAGCGCTATATGGATACTCCACAAACCAATCCTGATGGATACAAAAATGCCTCGCTCCTCAACTACGTGGAAAACCTAGAAGGAAAACTCTTAATGATTCATGGCACAATTGACGATGTGGTAGTTTGGCAACACAGCTTAGATTTCGTTGAAACCTGTCTTATCAAAGGCGTTCAGATAGACTATTTT
>JAESTK010000061.1 GCA_016763645.1 Flavobacteriales bacterium | reverse complement strand
TTTTTATGAATTTTCCATGCAGCGCTCGTGTTTGAACCCATGGCATTTGTTGATAGGAAAAAAACATTACCGTAACCTCCAGAGGCTATTACTACAGCGTGAGCTGAATGTCTTTCGATTTCCCCAGTAATTAAATTTCGTGAAATAATACCGCGGGCTTTTCCGTCAACAATAACCAAATCCATCATTTCATGACGGTTGTACATCTTTATTTTTCCTTTTCCAATTTGGCGAGACATGGCCGAATATGCACCTAATAAAAGTTGCTGCCCCGTTTGTCCTTTAGCGTAGAAAGTTCTTGAAACAAGCACACCTCCAAAAGAGCGATTGTCAAGTAAGCCACCATATTCTCTTGCGAAGGGAACACCTTGAGCAACACATTGATCAATGATATTTGCAGAAACTTCTGCTAAGCGATAGACGTTTGCCTCTCTAGATCGATAATCTCCTCCCTTTACAGTATCGTAGAATAATCGGTAGGTAGAATCTCCATCATTTTGGTAATTTTTTGCCGCATTAATTCCTCCTTGAGCAGCAATTGAATGTGCTCTTCTTGGAGAATCTTGAAAACAAAAAGACTTTACATTGTATCCCATTTCAGCTAGTGATGCGGCAGCAGAGCCACCCGCAAGACCAGTACCGACCACAATTACATCAATTAGCCGCTTGTTGGCTGGATTAACAACGTTAATATGGTTTTTGTGATTTGTCCATTTATCTTTAATTGGACCTTCTGGTATTTTAGCGTCTAATTTTGTCATGATCGATTAAGCGTTACAACAGGTCATAAAGTGGTGAAATATAGCAATGAAAATAAACCCAGCAGGAATTGCAAGGGCGTATAATGTCCCTAATTTTTTAATTACAGGAGTGTATTTTTGATGCCTAAATCCGACAGATTGAAATGCTGATTGAAAACCATGCATCAAGTGTAGAGACAAAAAGATAAACGATAATACATATAATCCAACTCTAATAGGGTCAACAAATTTGTGTTGTAATTCTTCAAAGTATCTGAAATCACCTTCAGTATTTAGTCCCGACATATCTCCTAAAATATATTTGGTATTGAGTTCTGGAAACCAAAAATCGTAGAAATGAAGTCCGAAGAATAAGAAAATCATAATTCCAGTAATAATCATGTTTCGGCTCATCCAATTTGCATTTTCGGAGGCTTTTTCCATTTCATATTTCACTGGACGGGAGGCACGATTTTGAAGTTCTAAACGGATACCCATCCCTAGATGAAAAATCACTCCAAATGCTAATATAGGCTGTATTACATATTGGATTAATGGGTTTGTTCCCATAAAATGAGAGACTTCGTTAAAAGCATTGGGACTTATTACCGAAAGAAGATTGATAGAACAATGTTGAAGTAAAAATATAAGAAGAAAAAAGCCCGATAATGCCATGGCTACTTTTCTTGCGATAGATGATTGAATCATTCCTAAATTGCTAGTTAATATCTGATAAATTTGACGAGGGCAAATATATACGAAAATCGTAACAATAAAAGTTCGTGGACTAGTAAGTAATCGTTAATCAATATTGGGTCGAATGGTCTTTTTCAAGCTTAACTTCGATAAGCTATTGAGTCCCTTCTTTGGTTAACTATCTTAAATAGATACTTTTGTTGATTCAGATATAAAAACATGAGTGGATACGTTTCTAAACAAAGAGTATTTAAAGAATATTTCGATTCCATAGCGGGGAAGAAAAAAACAGTAAAATCGTACTATTGGAAATCCATTTCGCGTAATTGCGATTATTTTATCCATGAAGATGATAAGGTCCTCGAAATTGGAAGCGGAACAGGTCAGTTACTTGGATATGCAAAGGCAAAATATAAAGTTGGAATAGATTTTAGTGAAAAAATGCTTGAGGTAGCAAGAGCAAATTACCCAGACATTGATTTTCGTTACGGAACAGCAGAAAATCTCGAATTAGACGAGAAATTTGATGTAATTATTCTGTCGAATATAGTTGGTTGTTTAGATGATATTCAAGTTGTTTTTGAGCAACTACATAAGGTTTGTCATGAACGCACTCGAATTATTGTAACTTACTATAACTACTTATGGGAGCCAATAATTAAATTTGGTGAAGCCATAGGGTTTAAAAAGAAAATGCCAATTCAGAATTGGTTATCGCACCACGACATTATTAACCTACTCTATTTAGCAGGTTTCGAAACGTATAAAATGCAACGAAGAATGTTACTGCCTTATAATGTTCCAATATTTGCATTTGTTCTGAACAAATACATTTCAAGACTCCCATTTTTTAATATTTTTGGGCTTAATCAATTTGTTTTCGCCAGACCAATATCTGACCCAGAAGAAGACGTAAGCCAAAAATATTCAACGACCGTTGTAATTCCCGCAAGAAACGAAAGTGGGAATATAGAGGATGCAATTACTAGGCTACCCAAGTTCGGTAAGCATGTCGAAATCATCTTTATCGAAGGAAATTCAACAGATGACACTTGGGAAACCATCCAGCGAATACAAGAAAAATATAAAGATACGCATGACATAAAAATTGGTCAGCAACTAGGAAAAGGAAAAGGAGATGCTGTTCGTAAAGGATATGGAATGGCGACTGGCGATATTCTCATGATTTTAGATGCTGATTTAACCGTTCCGCCAGAGGACATTCCCAAATTTTATGATGCATTAGCGAAAGGAAAAGGAGAATTTATTAATGGGGCAAGGCTGGTTTATCCGATGGAGAACAATGCAATGCGATTTTTGAACACTCTTGGAAATAAGTTTTTTAGTATAGCATTTTCATGGTTGTTAGAACAACCTATAAAAGACTCACTTTGTGGTACAAAAGTGATGTTTCGCAAAGATTATATAAAGCTAATTGGAAACAGAAAATTCTTTGGTGAGTTCGATCCTTTTGGCGATTTTGATCTTCTTTTCGGAGCCTACAAACTCAACTTAAAGATTATAGACCTCCCTATTCGTTACCAAGAAAGAGTATATGGCGATACAAATATCTCTCGCTTTAAACATGGTGTAATTTTACTCCGAATGTGTATGTACGCAGCAGGGAAAATTAAATTTTGGTAAAGATGACAACAACTAACAACTAGTTTTTGTGTCTTTCAATAAAATTCCATCAGGGTTTAAAAAGTAGTAAATACCGACAAAAGAAACCGTGAGGCGTAGCACATAAAAACACAAACTAAGTGCTAAAACTGCATTTAAGTCTATGGCTAAATACTGTGCACCTAAAGCAAAAACAAGCTCTCTTGATCCAACCCCACCAACAGTAACGGGAATTACAAAAGCAATATTCGAGAGTAAAAATAAGAACCAATAATCATAAAAATTGGTTTCGACACCCAGGGCTAATAAAATAAGATGTGCGCAAATTAACTGCATTCCTTGCACAGCAATCGAGTATAAAACGCCTTGAATAAAAGAAGCTGTAAAAGCTTTGAAAAACAACCTTAAACCAATAAAATAAGCGAGATAAAAAACAGGAATTAACAACCATATATAGTGTTGAAGAGAGACCGAAAAAGAAATAAAACTAAGGGTTAACAGCGCAAGCGAAAACATGGCTCCCAATCCACTAATTCGGTTGTGAATTGATGCCCAAATAATGTCTTTAATAGGGATGTTTATTCGCTTGTTTATCCAATATACCTTGTAGCCGTCACCACCGATTCCGCCAGGTAAAAAAATGTTGTAGTACAGACCCAGCAAGTACAATTTAAAATTGGTGTTTTCGCTCAACTGTATCCCTTTTGCTCTAAAAAAAACATTGAGTCGTAACGATTCAACCCCTTTTGTTAACGCAAAAACAAGTAGTCCTAAAGCTAACAGGTAAGCATTAGATTGCGCAAACAAATCTGAAATTTTAACAATATCAATATTTCTATACACAATAAAAATAGCCAATCCCGTAATGCCTAGTTTAATAGTCCATTTTAACCAGCTTGGTAATTTGATATTTTTCAAACGATTAAGCATATTCGTTTTTGGTCTGCTCAAATAGTGTGTCAATTTGTTTGTCGGCTACTAGTCTGTTCGAAATTTTCGTTTTTGGTAATACAAAAGTTGTGCTATCAGGCAATGTTCTTTTGGTAATTGAAAATCGTGTTCAAGTCGGTGTTCAAGTTCTTCTAGGTAGATTTTGGGGTTCTCACAAAACGATTCATATGGAATACGCATATATGATTTTTCATCAAGCTTACTTAATTGTTGGTTGAGATAGTTGGTAAGGTCAATATATTGATGACAAGCAGCATGTTCTATAGAATTATATTCTTTTTTATCGAAATCATAATTCGTACGAATGCCCCATAGGTAATCATTCCCAAAATAGTCTTTACTCGCTTGTAATGTCGATTTTATAGTTGCTTTCGGCTCCCTTTCGGTGATGATAAATAACGAATTGGGAAATATTTTTTTGAGTTCAGTTACAGCTAAATAATTGCGATTATTTTTAGTTAAAATAGGCATTTTATATGCTTTTTCGAGGTTAACAAAATACTGTTGCATAGCTGTTTCTTGTCCTGCCAAAATGTTTTTATCAAAACAGTAGTGATCTTTTCCAAACCATTGATCCCACACTTCATAACAATCACCTATGGTATATTTTCCGTAAGAAATACCGTAATAACTTTTGTGTGTTCCATCACGATTTTTTTTCCAACGTAGGAAAGTTTTTCGTTTCCATTTATGGATATAATAACTCGATTTCGAGAAAACAGAACTGTAATTGCCTAAAGTGTAAAATGGTAAAAATTCTCCGAGTACTTGCGATACAAATGTTGAACCAGTACGGTGAATACCAACCACAATTATCAAAGGGTACCTAAGATGCTGTTGGTTTGGTTTTCTTTTTTCTATCCAAAAAAGAACAACATCGAGAGGTAAGTGTAAAACTTGTAAAAACTTTAGCCAAAGCACAAAGTACGCAGGTTTCTTGCCGCTTTTTAGAATGCTATAAAAAATGTAACCGATTTTTTTAACCGTTAACGATAGAGACTTTTTGTCGGCCATTTTAAACATAAAGTACCGAAAAAATTAATAAATAATTTCGAATAATATCGCAGGTTCACTTTCCCCAATCTTATGTTTTACACGAGTTGTATTGGGGTATTTTTTTTGCATAAAAGCTAAATATCGTTGCACTGTATTAACGGTATATTTAGTTTTCATTTTTGGGTTCTTCGTAGAGATGCCATAATGACGTAACGCACATTGTTTTCTTTCAACTTATTGAATAGCGTATCGGGGTCTTGCGAAGGTAGTCGGTAAATACCATGAAACCGTCTACCACCGCTGTATATAAAAGCCATTGATGGTTTCCTTGCTGCTATCATTACGTCTTCTGATACGTTTTCAGCAGCCCAGACACACATTTTTAAATAATTTTCCCAATCTGGCGAATAGCCATGGTACATATCTCCACTAAGATTATGGCGTAAATTCATTAATTTACCCTTCACTTTATTTGTTGTGCCAGTAAACGCTGGAATAAATAAACAAAGAACTAACACTACAAAAATTGCTTGAAACTTTTTTAAGAATGATGTCTTAAATAAATAGTAGAGACCGGTAAGTAAAGATAACAAGGCTAAAGGAGCGTATACAATTACTAATCTACCTTGATCCCACTTAGTAGCTAATAAAATGAAAGTTAACCCTAACATAATTGCTAAGTAAATTAAGGTTAACAAAATTTGTTTGTTTTTTCGATACACATAAACCACCGAAACCGCAAAAACGAGATAGATTAGGGTTGCCACTAAACCCGATTTAGTGATAGACATTTCGTCTTTCAGCCCAATAAATTTCAAGAAATGTTTTGAAAGATAGAGTTGTGAGTTGCCAATAAATCGATCGAAAAACCCAGCTAAATCTTCATACCCTTTAGATTTGTTATAGGGGTCTTTTAACAAAATTCTATTTTCTTGGGCACCAACATTTAATAGTTTTTCGCCCCAAAAAATCAATTTTACTAGCATATACAGGGCAAACCAAGCTCCGAATCCTATTCCAGAATATAGAAAATGTTTCCATTTTTTGTGCAGTAAAAAGTAGCCTAGCAATGCGAGTAAAAATCCTCCGCCAATTTTTCGGGTAAGAAACATAATAAACATCCACAATCCAGCAACTAAAAAGAGCTTGTAATGCTGTCTAATGTCAATTTCAGAGTCTTCTAACGGCTTGTTGAAAAATGACTTAAAAACTACAAAAAAGGTAATCGATTGCACCGCAATAAACATCGCTTCAGAATACGTTTGGCTACCATAATACAGCAAAAAGTGATTAAGCCCCGTTAATAATAACACTGGAAAAAATACTGAAGGGGGGGCACTATCTTTAAATGCACGATAGAAAAAATAAATATTAACAATTAAGAACATCAACGAAAGCATTTTAAGCACAGTTAGTTTTATTCCAATAACGCCAATAATTAAACTCATTACAATTGGGTAAAGTGGAGCTTGAAATGCTGGAAACATACCATCTTTGATAAACCGAAATGCCCTTAATATATAGGCAGAATCATCACCGCCAACGGACACTTTCATGTCGAAAATTAATAGACCAAATAATGCAGTGCAGGCTAACGAAACGACTAGCCATATTGTTGAGCGTTTGGAAAAAAACGAATCTGCTTTATCAAAAAAGTCAGTCGACTTGGTAATATCCTTTATAGACTTGTTTTTTGATGTTTTTTTTGCCAATTGATTTCGGTTTAGAGCTACAAAACTAACAATATGAAATTTGGATTCCTAAAAACCAATGACTTGCAAGATGTGTTAGAAAAAACGGACGTTAAACGGGTTAGAATATTTATTTTTACAAAAAAATAATTATTTTATTACGATGAAGTATTTACCGATTGATAGAGAGCTTTTTGTTTACAATAGAAAGCAATTTGTGAAGCAATTGTTGCCAAATTCGTTGGCGATATTTAATTCGAACGACATTATTACGACCAGTGCAGATAGTACAATGGCATTTGTACAGCACCGAGATATTTTTCACCTTTCGGGGGTTGACCAGGAAGAAAGTATTTTGATTTTATTTCCCGATTGTAAAGAGGCAAAACATCGAGAAATTCTGTTTTTAAAAGAAACAAACGAGCACATTGCAGTATGGGAAGGCGCAAAACTAACCAAGGAGGCTGCGCTCCAATCGGCAGGAATTAAGACTGTTTATTGGTTAGATCAATTCGAATCGATTTTAAAAACGTTGATGTCCGAAACGCAATATGCCTATGTAAATACAAATGAGCACTCGCGCGCAAATACTGAAGCCGAAACACGGGAAGATCGTTTTGTAAAATGGTTTAAAAATGAATATCCAGCACATACTTATCAAAGAAGTGCGCCAATAATGCATGATATACGGAGCATTAAACATCAAATAGAATTGGATTTAATGCAGCGAGCTTGTGATATTACAGAAAAAGCATTTCGAAGAATATTACAATTTGTGAAACCTGGTGTTTGGGAACATGAAATTGAAGCAGAGTGCATGCATGAATTTTTGAAAAATCGTTCTAAAGGATTCGCCTATACACCAATTATTGGGTCGGGATATAGTGCCTGTGTTTTACACTATATCGAAAACAATAAGCAATGCAACGATGGCGATGTAATTCTTTTTGATTGGGCTGCTGAGTATGCAAATTATGCTTCAGATATGACTCGTTGCATACCGGTAAACGGAAAATTTACCGCACGCCAAAAAGCGGTATATAATGCAGTGCTAAGTGTGAAAAACGAAGCAACTAACTTGCTTGTTCCAGGAACTGATCTAAAACAGTATCATGTTGAAGTGGGTAGTTTAATGGAAAAGGAATTGGTCGATTTAAAACTGATCTCGTTAGACGACATTAAAAATCAAGACCCAAAATCTCCAGCGTATAAAAAATATTTTATGCACGGAACATCCCATTATATTGGGCTTGATACGCACGATGTTGGTTCGTGGACTGAACCTATCCGTGCAAACATGGTTTTTACGGTCGAGCCTGGAATTTATATTCCTGAAGAAAACTTAGGGATTCGGTTAGAAGATGATGTTGTTGTTCAAGCCAAAGGGGAGCCATTTAATTTAATGCGAAATATCCCAATTGAAACTGACGAAATTGAAGAATTGATGAATTCGTAGATGCGTCAAAACCTTGTTTTTCTTCATGGTTTTTTGGAATCTAGCCGAATGTGGGATGGATTTTTAGATTCTTTTACTGATGATTTTAATGTAGTTTGTCTTGATTTTCCGGGGCATGGAGAAGTTCCTGTAATAGCCGAAAATCAAACCATGGAGTTGATGGCAGATTATGTTAAACAAAAATTAGAAGAATTAAAAATTGAGAAAGCCATTTTTATCGGGCATTCAATGGGAGGTTACGTTGCGTTAGAAATAGGGAAGAAATACCCACAATTAGTACAGGCAGTTTCAATGTTTTTTTCATCTGCAGCACAAGATGATCCTCAAAAGAAAATCGATAGAGATAGGGCAGTTCGTATTGTAGAAATAAATCATCAAATTTTTATTAAAGAAGCGATACCTTTTCTTTTTGCTGAAGAGAATAAAACTAGATTAAAAAAAGAAATTCGAACACAAACGGAGTTGGCATTAAAAACTCCCGTAGAAGGAATTACGGCTTGTTTATTAGGGATGAGAGATAGGGTTTCTAACATCAAGTATGTAGACAAAGCACCTTTTCCAATTCAATTTATTGTGGGGCAAAAAGATCCTGTGATTAGATTGAATTCACTAGATAATCAGCTCTCTGCCAAATCAGTTATTGATGTTGAAATTATTGAAAATTGCGGACATATGGGGCACATAGAAGAACCAGAACAATCTAAGAAAGCCCTTAAACGATTTTTTAAGAAAGTTTGATAGGCTGTGTTAGCATATCCTCACCATCAATAAGGGTTAAAGAATAATTTCCTGCTAAAGCAAAGTGAAGTACGCAAGATGTAATACCAGTTTCTGAAACGGAGCCAGTTACAATAACATTACCAGAAGTATCAGCAACGTTATAAAATGTACGAGAAGTTTTAGGAGTGTAAAAAATGGTCAACTGCTTTCCCTCAACACTTATCTCAAAATCCTGAGTTGACCACTTTTTAACTCTACCAAACCTAATATTTCTATCTGCTAAAACCACTCTTCTCTTCGCTTTCTGAGTGTAAAGGTACGTATGAAAACACCTGTTAGTGCTCGAAAACGTATGTTTTGGACGAATTGATGATTAGAATAGACCAACCTAATAATTAAGTTAATGACGGAGGGACTCTAAATTTCAGATAAGATGAAAAAACAGCCAATTGCACATTGCAATTGGCTGTTTAGACTAAATTAAGAAGATATTAAAACGAATCCAAGTCTGTAGGACGTAAGGCCCCAAACCATTTGAGTACAATTTCGCCAACCTCTGGAGCTTCTACATGCACGATATAAACACCACTTGCAATTGGTATAAATGCTTGATTTTTTAAGTCCCAATCTATCCATGTTTGGGTGGGGTCGTCTTTACTGTATTGACGAATTAACGTTCCGTTAATGGAGTAAATCGATATGGTGCAGGTTTCCGGGAGGTTAACTATTTTAACTCGGTTGTCTAATTTATCTGTTTCATAACTTGAATGAGCGTAATAAGGGTTCGGCACAATTCTAATATTACCCAATTGACTTAGCGCTACCGAATCTTGATTACTCAGAGACTCTAGCCCAAATGTGCTAAAATTGTAGAGAGGCAAACTGCTGTTTATTACTGGAACAACAATGTTCTCGGTTTCCCCATTTAGCGAAGAAATAAACGCGGTAGCTGCTGTAAAATACTCTCCACCAACTAGTGTATCGTTGTTGTGAACTATCGGTCCCGCGTTTACCCAGTACTCATCTCCGATTGTTAATACTTGATTAACATCTATTGCATCTGCAATGCCGAGCGATGAAAACGGTTTTCTAACACGCAGTTTGACAGTAGCATCGGTTTCGAGTAAGTCGTACCCTTTCTCTAACAGAGGAAACCCAATCCACATACACGCTCCATAAACTTGCAGCGCTCCTTCATCAAAATAATCTACCCCTTGCGGAAGTTCAGATGCGCTGAGGTTATCGAAAGCGAATTGCCCTTGGTCATAAGCTGGCATACGTTTGTTGGCGTTATCAAACAGGTAATAATCGTCACCGACAATTCCCTCTGTTATTTCATTTTGTCGAACATTATTATTTCGGAAAACAAAGACAAAATGTTGCCCACCAAGTCTAACTCCCGAAAAAGGACCTCCATCAACCAAATTACTACTTGGATTCCAGATCATATCATCACCGTTTTCTTGTTTAAATGCTTTGGTGGAATTTTCTCCGAAAGCCATGTTGAGTCGCTCGCCTGTTTCTACGTTTATAGCATACCCAGGAAACCATCCCATCCCATAGGCACCGATAAAATTTGGGTCAGATTCATCAGTACTTACGGCAGCTGAATTAGGCCAGCTAGATGCGATTCCATCTTTGTCAACAGAAGGGGACTGTCGCAGCCTGCCCTTTAGTGCTCCCGCTAGCTCGTTTCCTCCGCTAACTAATGAAGGAGAAACACCAATTTCACCCTTGGTAAGAGAAGGGTCATTACCCATTTCTATAACAGGGCATCGAGTCCATTTAGTTTTGTCGCTTGTATAAACAATGTCAACACTATTTAGAATAGAAAGCCCTCCAAAAATACCATCAATTGCTCGCTCGTAAAAAACACCAGCTGCAGATGTTAGGTCATTTGGTAGGGGCCCCCAAAAATCCTTGGAGCATAACCTTGCAGGTGCCCACGTTCCATCTAAGATGGTTTCGTATGGAGTATAGTTTTCGTATCCTAACCAATCAGTGGTGATTGTGTTTCCAATAGCAATCCAATCGAAAAGTGAATCCCCATCAACATCGGACACGCCACTGAGCCAAGGAGCCGATTCATCTTGGAAAGATAATGTTGCGCCAATTAGCCCATAACTTCCGTCAGTATTTTCTCCCGGAGACTCTGTTTGTTCTACCAGAACGGATATTCCCCACTCAGGAATTAGTTGTTCGTAAGCGGTGTTAATTGTTTTCACTGAAAATAATTTGGTTGTTTCTGGGTCGCTTTGTCTCCAAATTGCCCAATATGCATCAGATAAATCACCTATGGTCGCAGAATCTTGAAGCTGAACACTAAATGAATCAGCTACAACATTTAACGGATCGATAACTTTTATTGTTAGTGGTCCAGCGAATTTCTCGTAGGTAAGTTCTGTAGCTCGCCAAGGAGCCGCACTCATAATTTGGTCTATACTTTCTTTCTTTATTTCTAGGTCAATTCCTCCATTTCCTGTGCCCTCAATTCTTGTGAGTTCTACACCGTTACCAAATTCGGCTTGAAGTATAGTCCCTCCACTTTCTGCCGAGGTAGTACGTGGAATAACGCAAAATGCCCTTATAGACCCTGTTGTCGATTTTCTGCTTTCTAAATAGGGAGTGTTTTGAGAGTTTTCGTTATTTTCATCATATGGAGTGTGATCGTTATGAGCATACGCCACTGCCATAAAACAATAGGTTTTGTAGTTAATAAGTTTTCTGTCACCTGTAGCGAACAAATCTTCTTTGATTTGTAGTGCATGTACAATGCCATTATTGCTGCCTTCAACCATCTCTTCAACAGTTATAAAACCTGTTTCTGGATCAAGAATATAGTTGTAGAGTTTTGACACATTGTCTCTAATGTCTCCTTGATAAATTAATCGTGCTTTTTCTATATCGTGAAGCGATGCAGGGTCAACCGTAGCATCCTTTACCTGATATACTTTATACCCTTGAAATTTATATGAAGAATAATCATCTTTTTCTGCAGAGGTTAATTTTTGATAAGTTGTATCGCCAGTGCTAGAATTTACAATCATAGATGAATCTGGCGCAATGATTGAAGGATCTTTAGAAGAAAACTCTTCATTATAGTTGTTAGAAATAATGGGATTGTTGATGTACAATATAATTTCTTGATTTAACTCTTGAGCGGTTAGAACAGGAGCATCAGGTCCGTCTAACACTTTAAAACAATTGTCGAATAAATTTTGTGTTTTTTCATCGGCTTTAATCAGTAAATCTACCGAGGCTCTATTGCCACCAGAAGTAGCTTTAGCCCAGACTACACCAACAGTAATATCATTTACTGCACCTGGTAATAGAGTAAATGGACCGGCAGATTGAACAAATCTTCTATCTCCAACAGGGTTGCTTTCTGTTTCTTCTGTCCAACCATTTGGATCTGTTTCTCCAGGATCAGCTCCATTTGTTCCCCAGTTTAGTGGATCAGAATTGCCCGGAAACATAAAGTTAGTTTCGATTGTTCCGCCAATTCCGGTACCGCCATAGGTCATTGGGGAGCCATTTTTCCAAAAACCCCTTAAATAATTATAGTACTCGGGAGCAGTTGTTGGGTCAGTACAACAAGAGGGTCCAACACGACTGAAATACACAAAACGCCTCATGCCGTATCGTTCGTTATCTTCAACACCGTCTCCATATCCAATCCCGTTTAGGGCTTCGTTTTCTCCAATACCTACAGCATTATCAATCCCATCGTTGTCTTGGTATGGCCCTTCAAAAAAATCGATACCAATAGCAGGGGGTGTGCCTGCATAAGCCGCAGCTCCTCCAACCATATCGTCTTGGTCGTCACCATTATAACAAAAACCGAGTCCACGCATTACATCACAACCTACAAAATCGTCATCATACCCACCAATATCGGTATCAGCAAAAACACCGAAATAAGTTTCGGTTAGTGTATAAGAAGAACGGTTGATTAATTCGTAATTGTAAAAAGTCATGTTGTTTACTTCATCGTTAGTAGCAAAAGCAAAAGCTTGGGCGCGAATTTCCATGCCAATTGCGTTTCCCCCTGTTGAAGTGTGCACGTTTCCTTTGTCGTTGAATACCCACCATAAATTTCCATCACCATAAATGTCAGTTCTTCTTTCCCCACATTCTCCACTGCCATCAATATCGTAGCCAGGATAATCGCCATCGTTAGGATTATAAACTCCATCACCATTGGCGTCTTTAAAAGGAGCGAGGTAGAAATCTTCGTTGTATGGGTCGTAATTTCTACCATGAGCAGGCCAGTCTAGTATCATATCTGGAATGGTGTAGTTCGGAAAATCTAAATCTTCGTCACACAAAGGGTCATTGATACAGGCATACCATGAAGCAAATTGTTTAACCTCTTGTCGCGTAGATTCAAAGTGTTTATCGTAAGCAGCGCAAGTTGCGGGGTCTATTTCAAAATTTTCTGTACTAAGCGGCCCAGGCCAAAAATCTTCCCCACTTTGGCGATAAACTAATGCTGCCACCTTGAGCTGTCCAGAAACATCTTTTCCACCGATCCATAAACCACCTGCGTACATAGAGTGTCTCCCTGAGCCGTTAGGAATCTCGTAAGCAGCGGCAGTATTTGGATGATACCAAACATCACCACCTGTAGATATGGTTAACTTAACATTGTTGATATCCAAATCGGTATAGGTAGTTGCAGGGGTACAGCCGGCAGCAGTTTGAGGGCTGCTAGGCCCTTTATTGGTTGTTGGTTCTTTCCATGCATGAGCATTTAAAGATATGGCAATTGCTAGCGCCACGATAATAGTCTGGTTTAGTTTGCTTGAAGTTAAATAAGTTTTCATAGCGTTTGTTTTTAAATTCAATGTAAGATTACGACTATTTATTGGGTTGGATTTCGCGAATCGCTAAATGGGGCAGATACCTATGCCAAAGGTATCGTTCTTTTATTAAATGGTTTTTTAGAATTCGGCTAATCGCACCAAAAAATCTTGCTTTTTCCTTCGAGATATTTCTACTTCAGACTTGTCGCTCATTAAAATATAGCCACCATCACCTTTTACGAATTTATGTATTTCATTTAAGTTAATTAAATGTGACCGATGTGTTCTAAAAAAGTCATTGTTTTTGAGAATTCCATCGTAGTCGCCCAACGTTTTTGAGGATACTATTCGCTTCTCATTTTTGAGGTATATTTTTGTGTAGTTGCCATCAGATTCGCAGCGAATAATTTCATCAACATCAATAAATATTAATCCATCGGTTTCAGGAACGGCAATTTTTTTATGTGGCTTATCTGAATTCACTGAGGCGAGTAATAAATCGAATTGTTCATCCTTTTGTGGCTGACTGATTTTGTGATCTAATTTTGCAACCGCAGATTTTAAATCATCAATATCTACAGGTTTAAGCAGGTAATCTAATGCTGAGGATTTTATGGCTTGAATAGCATAATGGTCGTAAGCGGTTACAAAAATGATTTCGAAATTTACCGAATCAAATTTATCGATAAGGTCGAACGCATTTTCGTTGGGCATTTCAACAT
>JAESTK010000060.1 GCA_016763645.1 Flavobacteriales bacterium | reverse complement strand
TCGTTCATGTATTTACGAACTTCGAAACCGAGCTTATGACGCAACGCTAAACTTTTTTTAAGAGGGTTTCTTCTTAAGTCGAGATAACGATATTTCATTCTTAATTCTTCACCTCCATCAGTATCATCTTCAATGGTAAAAGGGGGCGTTTTTGAAGCGTTGAGAATTTGTAAATCAGAAACAATAATTTCAATTTCACCAGTAGGGATCTTATTGTTTTTGCTTACCCTTTCTTTTACCGTTCCAATAGCTTTTATCACGAACTCTCTACCTAGTTTTCTTGCATCAAGACAAAGAGTTTTATTTATCTCCATATTAAAAACTAGTTGAGTTATTCCATAACGATCCCGCAAATCGACAAAAGTCATCCCTCCTAAATCGCGTGATTTCTGTACCCATCCACAAAGTGTTACTCCTTGATTTTCGTTGCTGATGGTTAACTCTCCACAGGTATTCGTTCTAAGCATTTTCGGTAAATTTTGAGGATGCAAAGTTATGCTTTTTAATTCCTCTTAAAAACTTTCGATTCTTCTTATTCTTTGCGCAAACCTTTCTTTTCTTTGCGGTCAAATATTTTTATGGAAATACAACCTTTCTCAGACGAATACTTCATGAAACAGGCTCTGGAAGAGGCACAAAAAGCATTCGAGCAAGATGAAGTTCCAGTTGGAGCTATTGTAGTCTGCAGCAATCAAATTATTGCAAGGGCACATAATTTTACCGAGCGTTTAAACGATGTAACGGCTCATGCTGAAATGCAAGCGTTTACTTCTGCGGCAGATTATTTAGGTGGTAAATATTTAAAAGATTGCATTTTATATGTTACACTAGAACCATGCGTGATGTGCGCAGGAGCATCTTATTGGACTCAGCTCCAAAAAATTGTAATTGGAGCTTCAGATGAAAAACGTGGTTTTAGGAGGTTAACGGAGAATATTCTACACCCAAAAACTGAAATTATTAAAGGAGTTATGCAAGAAGAATGTTCGGTCTTGTTAAAGACGTTTTTCGCAAGGAAAAGATAAGTATTTTTGTATTCAATTTTTGTTCAAAGAACAAAGTAAACCTTTGAACTTTGAACTTGTAACTTTAAACTAGAAAGAAATGTACCCACCAGAATTAGTAGCACCGATGAAAGAAGAGTTAACTTCGGTTGGCTATAAACAATTAGTTACAGCAGCAGATGTTGACGAACAGATGAAAGCAGAGGGAACTACTCTTGTTATGATAAATTCCGTTTGCGGTTGTGCGGCAGGAAATGCTCGTCCAGCAGCTATCATGGCAACAAATAGTGCTAAAAAACCAGATCATTTTACTACCGTTTTTGCAGGGGTTGATGCTGAAGCTGTGCAACAAGCAAGAAACTATATGTTGCCTTACCCTCCTTCATCGCCATCGATTGCGCTTTTTAAAGACGGGAAATTAGTTCACTTTATCGAAAGACACCACATCGAAGGAAGTACCGCAGAAATTATCGCTGAAAATTTAACGGGAGCGTTTAACGAGTTCTGTTAGGTAAATCAGTTTGCCTAAACTTCGTTTTTAACGTTGGGCGTTGAGTAATTTCATGGTAGCAAACAGCATCTTTAGCATAGTAGTGAAACACCATACTTTTTCGGGTACTATTTTTGTCTAATAAAGGTTCCCCTCCATGTAAAAGATTTGCGTGCCAAATGAATAAATCGCCTTTTTTTGCAGTGAATATCTCTTTTTTGAGACCAGATTTTTTGACTACTTCTGCGATTTTGTCTTCGTAGTCCGAATAAGTCTTATTTCCCAACAGAAACCGAGAATCATTGTTTTTAAAGTCTTTGTTCATAACATAAGGTAATTTATGCGATCTAGGGTAATAATGTAGTGCCCCATTTTTTTCGGTAATGTCTTCTAAGGCAATCCATACAGCGATAATATTACCGTTCGGAAAAGTACTCATGTGAATAGAGTCGGAGTGTGTTCGCTGTTCGCTGGCTGTTTTAAAATTGATACTTTGAAACAGTTCAACTTCTTTAGCCATCAATAAGTCGAGAATGCCATTCAGTTTTTTGTCGAGACCAATGCTCATCAATAATTTCGAATGCTTTAGGGCAAACATGATTTTATTTCCGTATCTCCATTTTACAGTTCCCGAGTCGATTAGTCGATTTACTTCAGCATTAATTTCATCTACTTTTTGCTCCGCAATAAAATTGGGTAGAATTGCATAACCGTTTTCCGACCACGACAATAATTGACTTTGGGTGATAGAATCTAAATTCTTGAATTCTGCTTTTTTGGGTAACTCATCTCTCGAATTTAATTTGTCATGAAGATTCGATTCCGCTACTAAATGATCCAAATCTGCGCTCGACACACTTGAGTAAAAACGCTTATTAATTCCATACTTTTTATACTGCTCAAGGTTGTGGCTGAGCCGCCTTTTTTGAAAAAAGTTATAGAATTCGTAACTGAACTTGAAGCGCTTAATAAAATCTATCATTGTGTGAAGTATCTAGCGAAGATAGTATTTTGATGAAAAAGGATAATTTTTTAATTTATCTTAATGGTTTTCGTATCAGTATTGTATGAGCCTAAAACACCATAACCATTGCTTGTGTTTGAATAAACGGGAACTCCTTCGCTTGTACTAAAAAAGGCTTTTTCCCTTTGCATGTCTGCGCTTTCAAAATATTGGTAATATGCCTCAGAAACGGAATTTAGCATAATAGTTATGCTACCGCCAACTGGTCGATTATAATCTTCAATAGAAATATTTAGGGTGTAGTTAGATGAGGTTAATACTTCATCAGAAATCAGCAATTTGTCTCCACCTCTACCTTTGTTCTCGAAAATAGGATCAAAAGAGTTAAACCACAAAGAACCGTATTCTAATACGGAATCAACTTCCCATGTAGTTGTATCTATTTTGTAGGAATAAAACCCACTTAGTAACCTTACTTCATAATAATTGGATGTTGTAGGTTCATCATAAAAGTTGATGTTAATATCAAAATAATCTTCTCCAAAATGGGTACCAGTATTGGTATCAACGTTTATAATTGGCGTAACGTATGGAATAGTCTGAGTCGCGCTAACGCTAGAAAAGGAAGACTGCTCAACAGAAAGTTGATATTCTTTGCCTTCTTCAATTAATGTATTAGTAGTACTATAATTTCCTAGTTCTGTGTGAGTTAATGATTCGGTGGTATTATCTGTTAAGTTGAGTAAGGCAACAGTTGCATTTTCTATCGGTTGATAGTCTGTAGGATCTTCTAAAATAGATTTGCTCATAGAAACCTGGATCGAAGCATTTTCGCCAGCAACTATTGAACCGTTGAGCACCATTTGAATTTCGGCATCATCACCCTTAAATTCAATTTCTTTTTGACAAGAGACAAGGATAAGCGTAGTGACTATATATAGAAACACTCTCATTAGAATACAATTTTAAATGCTATGCTAGGAATTATTGGAAAAAGGCTGATTTGCATCAACGCTCTTTCTCCAAATTCGTTACGACCAAAATCAACCATAAAAGGATTTTGCCGATTGTAGACATTATAAACACCAAACGACCAAGTTCTTGTCCAATATGTTTTTTTCTTATGAATGTTAATTCCCAAATCTAAGCGATGATAGGCAGGCATTCTATACCCATTACGAGACTCGTAATGACTAATCCCTTCCGAAAAGCCATAAACATTACCAAATTCTGCATTTTCGTACGATTGGTAAGTTGAGGTGGGTAGAGTTACAGAATTTCCTGTTCCGTACACCCATGTAACGCCAAAGTCGATATTTTCTTTTAGTTGATAAGAAAACGCAATGCTTATATCGTGTCTTCGATCATATTTATATGGAAACGGTTCTCCAAAATTGAGATTGTCGAATTGCCTAGTTGTCCAAGAAAGAGTATAGCCAATCCAGCCAGTTAGTTTGCCTATTTTTCGTTGAATAAATAGTTCTCCTCCGTAAGACCATCCTTTGCCAAATTCAACTTTTTGATACCAATCTGTGCTAGAATCAAAAAAGCTAGCCCCTTCTTTGTATTCGATTAAGTTCTTCATCGTTTTGTAGTAGCCCTCTACACTAACTTCATATTTATCACGAAATGTATGTGTAATTCCAATGGCGTATTGAACTGATTGCATTGGTGGAATTGTATCAGTAACAGGAACCCATAAATCTGTTGGCATGCCAACACCGCTATTGCTCAATAGATGAACATACTGAGTCATTGTCGCAAAAGAAGCCTTTAACGACCAATTTTCGCGAAACATGTAATTGGCGGCAATTCTTGGTTGAAGAGATTTATAAAATATGTTGTTTACGTAAAACCCCGAGAAATGTAATCCAGGATTGATTTTTAATAGCGCACCAACTTTTAAATCATCTTCTACATATCCATAAAACTCGTGAGCGTATATACTCAAAGCTCCAAAAGTTGTGTCTAAGCTAGTATTGTTTTCAGATGAAATTACCATTGCTTGCACGCCAGGCGTGTAAGTGTGATATGTTTCTCCAACGCCAAATTTTATGTAATGATTTGGGTTTGGGAGGAAGTCGAAATCGACTTTTCCTCCAACATCATATATTCCAGAGAGGTAATTATACCCAAAAGCATTGGCACTTGTGTCGTTTCGAAGCGATTCAAAGTCAAGCCCAATATTCATTTGATACCTACTGTAGGTAAGGGTTGTATTTGCAAATAATTTCTTATTAATAATTGCATTCCACCGAGCGGCAGTCGTTATGTTCCCCCACTTTAGTTCAGATTCTACAACGTCTTCAAAATCGGTATTGTTTTCGGTATACTTAGAGGTTGAATTTACGTATGCTCTGTCGTCTCCCATATAAGCACTCAAAAATAGGCGATGTTTATTAGAAAATTTGTGATTAATTTTCCCATTCAAGTCATAAAAATAATAACCAGCACGTAATTTATTTTCAGAAGTGGACGATCCTCCTCTTTTTCCTCCTCCATCGAATGAACGAATTAATGGCTGCGCGAGAGCATCAATGTAAGTCCTTCGTCCAGACACGATAAAAGAGGTTTTATCAGTAAAAATAGGACCTTCGAGAGTGACCTTCGATGAAATTAACCCAATAGATGCTGACCCCGCAATTTTTTTGGAATTGCCTTCTTTCATTCTAATATCTAGTACTGAAGATAACCTTCCACCATATCGAGCAGGAAACCCCCCTTTTACTAAAGTAACAGAGTTTATAGCATCGGAATTGAAAATAGAAAAGAAACCAAATAAATGAGAGGCGTTGTAAACAGGCACACCATCTAATAGAATTAAGTTTTGATCGGGGCCACCCCCTCGCACATAGAACCCACTTGTTCCTTCTCCTCCAGACTGCACGCCAGGCAACAATTGGATAGCTTTTAACACATCGATTTCTCCCAATAGGGCGGGAAGCATCTCAATTTGTCTCATTGAAATTTCCACCGTACTCATTTGGGTACGTTCTTCTATCCTTTCAGATTGACTTGCGATAATTTCAAACTCTTTTAAATCAACTGAGGAAGATAATGATACGTTAATTGTGGTGTCTTTTTCACCACTTAATTGATATGCCACGGGCTTGAACCCAACAAAAGAAATAGTTAATAAAATGCTATCTGCAGGAAGGGTGATACTATAAAATCCATAGACATTTGTCGTGGTACCTAAAAGAGTGTTAGCATCAAAAATAGTTGCTCCAATTAGTTTTTCACCAGTTTCAGAATCTTCTATATACCCATTAATGGTAACTTTTTGAGCGAGCGAAACCGTTGCGTAAAGTGCTAGGAAAAAGAAGATAATATACCGCATAGACTATAACAGTTCCATTAACGACATTACGTTAGAGTTATTGTCAAGAGAACAATAGGGAAAAACAATCGATTAATCTAATTTCAACACAGCCATAAAAGCAGACTGAGGAACTTCTACATTACCTACTTGCCTCATGCGTTTTTTACCTTTTTTCTGCTTTTCGAGTAGTTTTCGTTTTCGAGAAATATCACCTCCATAACACTTTGCGGTAACATCTTTCCGAACTGCTTTTACCGTCTCTCTAGCAATAATTTTCGCTCCTATTGCTGCCTGTATGGCGATATCGAATTGTTGACGAGGAATTAACTCCCTCAGTTTTTCGCAAATCTTTTTTCCAAAGTTGTGAGAATTATCTTTGTGAATTAATGCGGAAAGAGCATCAACGTAGTCTCCATTTAAAAGAATGTCAAGTTTTACTAAGTTTGAGACTCGGTATTCGATTGGTTGATAATCGAAAGAAGCATAACCTTTCGAAATGGACTTTAACTTGTCGTAAAAATCGAAAACAATTTCAGCTAAAGGAATTTCAAATTGTAACTCAACTCTATCTGAAGTTAAATAAACCTGATTTTTAAGCATTCCACGCTTAGTGATACACAAGTTCATTACAGGCCCAACATAGTCAGCTTTTGTAATTATTTGTGCCGCGATAAAAGGCTCTTCAACAGCAGTAAGTCTAGATATTTCAGGTAGGTCAGAGGGGTTGTTTACGATAATATTAGACTCTTTAGAGGTGTGCGCGATGTACGAAACGTTGGGGACAGTAGTGATTACAACCATATCGAACTCGCGCTCTAACCGTTCTTGAATAATCTCCATATGAAGCATCCCTAAAAATCCACAGCGGAATCCAAATCCAAGAGCAGCAGAAGATTCTGGTTCAAATGTTAATGAGGCATCATTCAATTGAAGCTTGCCCATGGCATCTCGAAGTTCTTCGTAATCTTCGGTGTCAACAGGGTAAATTCCAGCAAAAACCATTGGTTTTACTTCTTCAAACCCTTTTACAACATCGGTACACGGGTTTGCCACTGTCGTAAGGGTGTCTCCAACTTTTACCTCTTTCGATTCTTTAATCCCAGAGATAATGTAGCCAACATCGCCAGCGGTAACTTCCTTTCTAGACTCCATGTCTAATCTAAGTATCCCGATTTCATCAGCAAAATACTCTTTACCCGTATTAATGAATTTCACTTTATCGCCTTTTTTTAGCGTCCCATTTAATATTCTGAAATAAGCAATAATTCCCCTAAAGGAATTAAAAACTGAATCGAATATCATCGCTTGTAATGGAGCATCTACGTTTCCAGTTGGGGCAGGTACTCGACTAATAACAGCATCAAGAATATCTTGAATACCTAACCCTGTTTTACCACTTGCTCGAATAATATCTGACTCATCGCAACCAATTAAATCAATAATTTGATCGGAAACTTCTCCGGGCATTGCGCCTGGCAAATCCATTTTATTTAGAATAGGAATGATTTCTAAGTCATGTTCAAGAGCCAAATACAAATTGGAAATGGTCTGTGCTTCAATGCCTTGCGCTGCGTCAACAATTAGCAAAGCTCCTTCACAGGCAGCAATAGACCGAGACACTTCATAAGAAAAATCTACATGTCCGGGAGTGTCGATAAGGTTGAGTACATATTCCTCGCCTTGGTGTGTGTAGTCCATCTGAATCGCGTGACTCTTGATTGTGATACCTCGCTCACGCTCAATGTCCATGTCATCGAGAGTTTGCTCTTTTAAATCTCGATCAGATATTGTTCCAGTTTCTTGCAACAATCTATCCGCCAAAGTGCTTTTACCATGGTCGATGTGGGCAATAATACAGAAGTTACGTATGTTTTTCATGTCATAAACTGGAATGCGAAAGTAAGACTTTTCCGTCCTGTAAATCAACAATTAAGTAGCTTATATCGGGGGGGTTTCTATCTTTGCCGAAATTTTTATTGAAATGAAGGTAGTTGACCATTTATCTAACGCAAAATCAACGTTGTTTTCTTTTGAAATTCTCCCTCCTTTAAAAGGAAAGAGTATTCAATCAATTTATGATGGGATAGACCCTTTGATGGAATTTAAACCCAAGTACGTAAACGTTACCTACCATAGAGAGGAGTATATTTATAAAGACAAAGGCAATGGGTTGCTTGAAAAAGTTTCGATAAGAAAGCGGCCAGGTACGGTTGGTATTTGTGCTGCGATTATGAACAAATATCACATCGATGCAGTACCTCATTTAATTTGTGGAGGATTTACCAAGGAGGAAACCGAAAACGCATTGATTGACCTACAATTTTTGGGGGTTGACAATGTACTAGCATTACGAGGAGACCCTGTAAAAACCGAAGCTTCTTTTACTTCGAAAGAGGGGGGGAGTGCATATGCCATTGAGTTGGTAGAACAACTAATGGAATTGAATAGCGGACAATATATGATGGATGATGTTGCCCTTGAGCCAACCAATTTTTGCGTTGGCGTTGCAGGTTATCCGGAGAAACATTTCGAGTCGATGAATTTAGCTACAGACATGCAACACCTAAAAGAAAAGGTTGATGCAGGGGCTGAATACATTGTTACACAGATGTTTTTTGACAACGAAAAGTATTTTACATTCTTAAAAAAATGCCGAGAAATTGGGATTAACTGTCCAATTATTCCTGGGCTTAAACCTATCACAACTTTAAAACACATCACGTTTTTACCAAAATTTTTTAATATTGACTTTCCTGAGGCATTATCGAAAGAGTTATTAAAATGCAAAACCAATGCTGATGTAAAACAAGTTGGGATAGAGTGGGGAATAGAACAATCTAAAGAATTACGAGATAACGGAGCACCATGTTTACACTACTACACAATGGGGAAATCGGAGGTAGTTAAGAAAATAGCGAATGAAGTATTTTAACTAATCGAATAATATCAGTATCTTTACATTCAAAATGTGCTTATAACTATAAAAGAAGCAACATCATGAAAAAAGTCCTTATACTACTTGCAATGTCGACTTTAATTTTTACAGGATGTAAAAAATGTAAAAATGAAGATCCTCGCGCAAGAGTTGTAAATAATGGAACAGGAAGCGTTAGCGTTCACATCGAGACTTCAGGAGGAAACACCATTAACATCAATAATATTGATGCAGGACAAGTGTCTAGCTACGAAAGTTACGCTGCGGGTAATGTTGATTTTACTATAACTATAGGCAAAGGCTCTAATACGGTAAACTATAATGCTTCGGTTAGTATGGAAGAGTGTTATCAATATGATATCGCTATTGATGAAAATAACAATATTATATCAATACCAACCGACAGGAACGAGTAACAGCTTTGTTAGCTCATTAACCTCGCCACATATTTCCCGATAATATCAAATTCTAAATTTACTTTAGAATCGATTTTAAAACTCTTGAAAGAAGTATTCTCGTATGTATATGGAATTATACATACGGAGAATTGGTTAAGTAAAGAATCAACGACTGTAAGGCTAACGCCATTTATAGTTATCGAGCCTTTTGTCACAGTTACATCATCAGAGGAATAAGTAAAAGTAAACTTCCAACTACCGTCTTGTTGTTCAATTTTAGTGCAAGTCCCTGTAGTATCTACATGCCCCTGTACCATATGCCCGTCTAACCGTCCGTTCATTTGCATACAGCGCTCAAGGTTAACTCCATCACCAACGTTTAAACTTCCTAAATTGGTTTTTTGTAACGTTTCATCAATTGCAGTAACGATATATTCAGCGTTGTTAATTTCAATTACTGTAAGACAAACACCATTATGCGCAACGCTTTGGTCAATTTTTAGTTCCGAAGTGATATTAGATTCAACTGTAATATGAAGATTTCCACCTTCTCGTTCTAATTGCTTGACGGTGCCAAGAGTTTCGACAATTCCTGTAAACATAATGCTGTTACTCTTCTCTTATCAAATGAATATATCCAGTAAGCGTATGCGATTCTATGCCCGACAAACGATATTCGTTAACGTGACAGATGTAATAGTAAACCCCGCTCGTACAGGCCTTTTTAGATGTTTGATTTGTCCCGTCCCATAATAACGCAGGGTCTTCTGTTGAAAAAACCATTGTTCCCCATCTGTTAAATATCTGTATATCAATACTTTCAATAAACTTGTAAGGGAAGGGGATAAAGAAGTCATTTATTCCATCTCCACCAGGGCTAAATACTTTAGGAAGGTCGTAAACAGGGCAATTATCCACACAAAGAATATCGCTCAATGGGCTTTCGTTGTAAAAAGTATCTATGGCGGTAATGGCATAACATCCAGCAACAGAACCAGTTCCCGTCAAGCTTTGGTCGTAAGTAGTGATGTTTGCATCGAGAATAGAGTCTACAATTTGTAGTTCTTGTCCAAGTTGAGGTGCGTAATAAACGTAGTACCCAATAACATCGTCAGCACAAATAAGGTTGGGGTTTATCCACGTTAAGCCATTTTGTAACTCATCACAATTAGAACTAATATTTGGTGCGACAGGAGAACATGGAGCAACATCATCAACAGGCTTATCGCAAACTTCTTGCGAACGATTATATATGGGGTTAGTAAACCCACTAGCCGAATATCCTCCAATACTTGTTACATAATAGCAATACTCTTTCCCATTTACAAGGTTACTATCTACGTACTGTTGCACAGAAACAGAATCTAAGGTGTCGAATTGCAGCGTAATTGTGTTAAATTTCATTACCATATATTCGGTGTTTGTCCAAGGTACATTTTCAGCCCAGGTAAGTGTAACTTTATTATCGGAAGGCGTGGTTGATAAAAATACAGATGATGCATTCTGTGTTCCTCCAACGAGTGTTCCTCCATCATAAAATAAATCTACTCTGTAATTCTTTTGGATAGTCGTATTTGTGTTAGAGTGCACAAAAAATGTATCGACATTATAAATGTCTATATCAGCGGCAGTTTTTCCTACAGAAACACCCTGATTATCATATACTTCGTAATAATATGGACCTTTAAAAAGAGAGGTATCTAAGTCAATCGGAAATGACCAAATAATTGAATCAGAACCGCCAGAAGCACTTGTAGAATTTATAGTAACGTGCGTAATTATAGGAACATCTTTAACAAGCTCTGCGCACACTTCACAAGTGGCATAACTTTCGGCACCATCGGCAAAATAAGCGACTACTATGTAGCAATATTGATAGCCGTGTAAAAGGTTGTTTCCATTGTCTGTATCAGTATAAATGGTTGTGTTTACGTCTTGCACTTCGTCAATTAACGAATAACCTAAATTGGTAGGTGCACCTGTTTCACAAACGGAAGGACACCAGCCCAGAGAATCTAGTCTTCTGTAAATTCTATATCCGTCTGCGTTTGCGCAGATAGTTGGGTCCCAATTTAATAGGACACTATTTGCCAATGGTGTAGCGGTTAAGTTCTGTGGCGCAGGTGCAACTACTTGAATCTCCATTGTTTCGTACCGAACAAGGCTAGTCCCTTGACCATTATCTTCTACTCTAAAGTGCGCTTGATATACATCATTTTTTATATGTGAGCAATTGGTTTGCCATACAAAGCTTGATGAAATTGGAGTCAGCCCCGAAATCGTATCAAATTGCGCTGGACTACTCGTAACTAAATAGGGCTCACCAGCCGAGGAGAGTTCTAATATATTATTATCATTATCTGTCGCGGTAATTAAAGTATCTATTAATTCTCCTGCGGTTACGCAGATTGGTGTTGGCACATCTAACTCTGGCGGCTGATTATTACACGGACCAATTGTTACTTGCATATCTCGCACCATACTACCAACTCGAACCCCATCACGAAACTCTCGAATTAAGATACAAAAATTATACTCGCCTACTATTTGGGGAGAATCCCAAGTTACTAACCCCGTTTGATTATCGATGGTCAAGCTGGTTCCTAAATTTCCAGTAACTTGGTTTGGAAAAACATATCCATCAATAATGCCGTCATCGTCCGGGGGTATTGGCATACTGCACGGAATTAAAGAAAAATCTAAAATGTCTCCATCGGGATCGATTGCCCCTGGTAAGTGCTGAAAAACTTCGAATGTACACCCATTATCTATTGGTGGAAAACTTAGAATAGGAGAACAATTTGTCCCGATCCAATTATCAATTATTAACGTGTCTTTAATGAAAAAGGTAGTATTCACAGAGTTAGGGATGTTGAGAATCCCATCATTTCTATTAGGGTCATCCACGCTAATAATGTATTCGCTCGCTCCTCCATATATATGACTTCCAGTATAGATATTCATTTTTACGCTAGGAGTCAACATCTGACCACAATTACCATTGTCGCAAATGCAGGAAGTACTAGGACCATTATTTACTCGAACAATTGTATCGCAGTCGCCATCACCCCAACAAATTGTTATTTCGCAACGGTCAGCTGCAGAAGATTCTGGGTCCGTATAAGTAGTAACGGTAACATTAAATTTAAGAGGATTATCAGGATCAGCACAATAGGTAATTTCTCCCGCACGGTTGTGGGTAGCAAAAGCCCCTACAGAAGTTAGAATGAATGCTAATATGTAACCTAATTTGCGCATGGATGCTGGTTGCCTAACTCAAAAATACATTATTTATTGCGTTAATAATCAATAACCTGTTGTTCTAACTCCGGTAGTTCGCGATATTCGTACTGCTGTGTTCGTAATTGAGGTTCAAAACCTGCTTCTCTGATAGATTCTTGAATACCATCTGCAGTAAAACGATGAGGTGCTCCTGCGGCAGAAACAACGTTTTCTTCAATCATAATAGAGCCAAAATCGTTTGCCCCAGCATGTAAGCATACCTGCGCCACTTTACTTCCCACAGTCAGCCATGATGCTTGAATATTTATCACGTTTGGCAGCATAATTCGACTTATAGCAATAGTTCTGATGTATTCGTCAGCAGACACTTCATTTCTAATGCCTCTAATTTTATTGAGCAATGTTCCTTCATCCATAAATGGCCAAGGAATAAAAGCTAAAAATCCTTTTACATGTTCGGGCTTTTCGGCTTGTACTTCGCGCAACCAAACCAAGTGCTCGAATCGTTCTTCGAGGGTCTCGATATGCCCGAACATCATGGTTGCCGAAGTTGTAATGTCGAGTTGGTGTGCCGCTCGCATAACTTCAAGCCACTCTTTACCTGTACATCTTCCTTTAGAAATTAGACGCCTTACTCTATCGTTTAAAATTTCTGCACCTGCACCAGGTAAAGAATCTAACCCTGCTTTTTTTAAGGTAGTTAATACTTCTGTGTGTGATTTCCCTTCCATTTTACAGATATGCGCAATTTCGGGAGGCCCTAAAGCGTGTAATTTTAGGTTAGGATAAAGTGATTTTAATTCAGAAAATAGAGTTACATAATAATCTAATCCGCAATCGGGGTGATGCCCCCCTTGAAGTAATAATTGTTCTCCGCCAAGGCGAAAAGTCTCCTCTATTTTTGATTTATATTCTTCAATAGAAGTAACATAAGCCTCTTTATGACCTGGCACCCTAAAGAAATTACAAAATTTGCAATTTGCGATACAAACATTAGTGGTATTGGCATTTCTATCAATTATCCAAGTAACCTTATTATCGGGTTTTTGTTTTTTACGCAATTCGTTTGCTACGAACATTAATTCCGTTGTTGTGGCATTTTCGAAAAGGTATTGTCCTTCTTCGGCAGTAAGAAATTCGAAGGCTAACCCTCTCGATAATAGGTCTTCAATATTCATTTTCAACGTGTTCCGTTTGTTTTTAAAAGCAGGGGTAAATTCCTTACATTTGGAGCTCTCAAAATTACGATTTATTATGGTGAGTATAACAATCAAGAAAGCGACAACGGTAAAAGATTCGGCAGACATTATTTACTTATGTGACGAAAAACAAGATGGATTGTCCGATTTTTTATCGAAAGACGAGCTACGATACGTTGCCAAGAAATTCAAAAACGACAAAAAACGTTTTTTTAGCATTAATCAACTAACGCGAATTGTTTTTGTGCAAATTATTGAACACGACTCTAAAGAATACATTACCAAAGAAAACTTTCGTAACGCAGGAAACAGTCTGGTAAAACGTATTAATGAAAACAAGTCCTCTTCTGTGCAAATTGTTGATGGAATAAAAAACAGCGATTACACCTTGGCGTGTGCCGAAGGTTTAGCACTAGGAAACTATCAATTTTTGAAATATTTCACAAAAGCGAAAGACAAACAAAATTCCTTAAAAACAATAGAAATTGTTTCCGATAAAGTTAAAAATAAACAAGCAGAGGAACTTACTTTGTTGGTCGAAGGCGTCTGTGTAGCTAGAGATTTGGTTAATGAACCTGTTTCCTATTTGGATGCCGTTCAATATTCTAAAGATATTCAAAAACTAGGAAAAAAGTCAGGGTTTGAAGTCGAGGTATTGAATAAAAAGAAAATCGAGTCTTTGAAAATGGGAGGGCTTATAGCTGTTAATTTAGGGAGTCCGACTCCCCCTACATTTAACATTATGGAGTGGAAACCAAAAGGCTCCAAAAATAAGAAACCGATAGTTTTGGTTGGTAAAGGAATTGTTTATGATACAGGTGGTTTAAGTTTAAAACCAACCGCGAATTCTATGGACTTAATGAAAAGCGATATGGGCGGTTCTGCAGCTGTTGTAGGCGCTATGTGTGCCATAGCAAAGGCGAAATTACCGGTTTACGTGGTTGGATTAGTTCCCGCAACGGACAATCGACCAGGGCAAAATGCATACGCCCCAGGTGATGTAATTACCATGATGAGTGGCACAACCGTTGAGGTGTTAAACACCGATGCAGAAGGCCGTTTGGTGTTGGCTGATGCGTTGCATTATGCAAAAAAGTACAAACCACAATTGGTAATTGACTTAGCGACTTTAACTGGCGCAGCGGTTCGTGCTATTGGTACACGCGCAATCGTCTCAATGGGAAACGCAGATAAAGCGCATAAGCAATTGGAAGAGGTAAGTTATGATGTTTTCGAGCGATTAGCACCACAACCTTTTTGGGATGATTATTCTGAATGTTTAAAATCGCCTATCGCTGATTTAAATAACTTAGGAGGGGCAACGGCAGGACAAATTACTGCGGGTAAATTTTTAGAGCACTTTACAAAAGACAAAAAAGGAAAATCAGAGTATCCTTATATTCATTTGGATATTGCTGGTCCGGCCTTTATTCCATCTAACGATACATACAGAACAGCTGGAGGAACTGGAACAGCCGTTCGTTTGTTATTCGAATTTGTGAAACGACAAGGATAGGAATTATGGCTGAAAAACTAAGAGTAGGAATTTCGATTGGGGATATTAATGGTATCGGCATGGAAGTCATCATCAAAACCTTTCTCGATAATCGAATGATGGAAATTTGTACACCCATTATTTACGGGTCTTCAAAAATTGCTTCGTATCATATAAAGGCATTAGAAATTGAAGATTTTAGTTTCAACAGTATAAAAAAAGCAGAAGATTTTAATCCAAAAAGAGCAAACCTTGTCAACTTATGGGACGAAGAAATAGAAATTAATCTTGGCGAATCGACCAATACAGGAGGTAAATACGCTTTTCAATCTCTTAAAACTGCCGTTGAAGATTTAGCAAGCGGAAAAACAGACGTTTTAGTTACTGCTCCCATTAATAAAAAGAACATTCAGTCCGATGAATTTAAATTTGCTGGTCATACCGAATTTTTAGCCGATTACGCGAACGAAGAAAATCCACTTATGATTCTTTGCGATGAAGGCTTACGGGTGGGGTTGGCTACAGGACATTTGCCATTAAAGGATGTCGCTGGAGCATTAAATAAAGAGTTAATTTTAGCTAAACTCGAAGTGTTTAACAAAACATTAAAACAAGATTTTGGAATAGAAAAACCTAAAATTGCCGTTTTGGGTTTAAATCCACATTCTGGTGATGGAGGCTTGTTAGGCACTGAAGAACAAGAAATTATATCTCCCGCAATTAAACAAGCGTTCGATAACGGAATTATAGCAATGGGACCTTACCCTGCCGATGGGCTGTTTGGCTCATCGATGTATCAAAAATTTGATGGTATTTTAGCTATGTATCACGACCAAGGGTTGGCACCTTTTAAGGCAATGGCGTTTCATAACGGAGTAAATTTTACTGCAGGCTTACCGATAGTAAGAACCTCTCCTGACCACGGTGTTGGTTACGATATCGCAGGACAAAACAAAGCATCAGAACAATCGTTTCGCCAAGCCATTTATCTAGCGTGTGATATTTACAAAACAAGACGGATGAACAAGCAATTAGCTGCCAATAGTTTGGATGCCAAAAAAGAGGTTTTGGAAGAAGTCTAATTATTTGTTTTTGCAACCAACTTTATTTTATACCTTCGCGCCCCCGTAAAAAGGTCGATTTTGAAGTATTTGAAGCAATTTATTACCCCAATTTCAGGATTACCAGAAGGGGAACATTGGTTTGATTTCGAAATCAGAAAAGAGTTCTTTGAGTGTTTTGAGAATAGTGATATTCTTGATGCAAACATTGTTCTAAAGCTACAACTCATTAAGCGTTCTACCATGCTTGAGTTAGAATTTAGTTTTGCAGGAACAGTGAATGTTGAGTGCGACAGATGTATTTCTCCTGTTGACATACCTATCGAACTAACCGAAAAAATAATTGCAAAATTCGGTAACGATGCGTATGATGAAGCCGCAGAAGTTTTGGTTATTCCGTTTAACGAACCGGAGTTTGACGTTTCTAAATTGGTTTACGAACTAATTTTTCTTGGCTTGCCAATGAAAAGAGTTCATAACGAAGGAGAATGTTTGGAAGGAATAGAGGATCGAATAAGCTCAACAGAAGACAATAGTGACGATGAAATTGACCCGCGTTGGGCGCAATTAAAGAATTTATAATAACATGAAGTTTTAATCTAGAAAAACTTCAAAAACAAATAGTAAAATGGCACATCCAAAGAGAAAAATCTCAAAACAAAGAAGAGATAAAAGGAGAACACATTACAAAGCGGTTGCCCCAACTGTATCTACATGTTCTAACTGTGGTTCACCAGTTTTGTTTCATAGAGTTTGCAATGAGTGCGGTCATTACAGAGGAAAATTAGCGGTGGAAAAAGAAGCAGTTGTATAATTTTACCCGTATCGCGTAAGCGAAACGGATTACTTATTTCTGGCAAAGCATCCTGCTAGAATATAACTTTTTGAGAATCAGCATCCTATTTTATTTCTTTAATTGGAAACGTAAATATTGCCGTTGCTTGGCAATGTAATTCTAATGCTATAGCTATAAAAAATATGCTTATACTTGCCCATTCTGTATAAATGAGAACAGCGTTAGAAAACAAAAAAAAGCAGTAGCGTAGATGAGCAAAACAACAGCCGCAATTACAGCAGTAAATGGACACGTTCCGGATTATGTGTTAACTAACGAAATTTTATCGACCATGGTTGACACCAACGATGAGTGGATTACAACACGGACAGGAGTTAAAGAGCGAAGAATATTAAAAGGCGAAGGAAAAGGGTCTTCTCATATGGCGATTCCTGCAGTTGAGGGACTCTTAAAAAAGAGAGGCATCAAAGCAGAGGAAATCGATTTATTAATTTGTGCTACTGTTACTCCAGACATGGTGTTTCCAGCGACAGCGAACATTATTTGTGATAAAATAGGAGCTGTAAACGCATTTGGGTACGATTTAATGGCAGCATGTTCGGGGTTTATATTTGCCTTGGTTACAGCTTCCAAGTTTATTGAATCAGGGACCCACAAAAAGGTGGTAGTAGTGGGAGTAGATAAAATGTCGTCAATTATTGATTATACCGATCGCACAACTTGCATTATTTTTGGTGATGGAGCAGGTGCTGTGCTTCTTGAACCAAACAATGAAGGCAACGGAATAATCGATTCTGTACTTAAAAGTGATGGCTCTGGAGCGAGGTACTTGTGGCAAAAAGCAGGCGGGTCTGCATATCCGCCTACCCATGAGTCGATTGATGCAAAAGAGCACTTTGTAAATCAAGAAGGAAAACAAGTGTTCAAATTTGCGGTAACTAATATGGCAAATGTTTCAGCAGAAATTATGGACCGAAACAATTTAACGGCAGACGACATAGCATATTTAGTTCCGCATCAAGCGAATTTAAGAATTATTAAAGCAACATCAGAGCGGATGGGTATTAGTGATGATAAGGTAACTATTAATATTCAGAAATACGGAAACACAACCAGTGGGACCATCCCGCTTTGTCTGTGGGAATGGGAAAATAAGTTTAAAAAAGGGGATAACATTGTTATTTCAGCCTTTGGTGGAGGATTCACTTGGGGCTCAATTTATTTACGTTGGGCATACGATTCCTAGTCGTTTTTGTCAAAAGTTTTATATTTACCTCAGATTAAAAATCAAAAACTATGGATTTAGAAGAAATTCAATCACTTATAAAATTTGTTGCCAAATCAGGGGCTACAGAAGTACAACTGGAAACTGGTGATTTCAAAATTGTAATTAAGACTCCCGGTAAGAGGAGGGGGGGAGAGCCTGAAACCATTGTTCAGCACATTCCTGTTGTCGCGCCACAAGTAGCAATAGCTGCTCCAATAGCTGCTATGCCAGTTGCGGAGGCTCCAGTACCCAAAGAAAGCACACAGGCAGACGAGGATTCAAAATACATTACGATAAAATCACCAATGATTGGGACTTTCTATAGAAAAGCAACCCCTGAGTCTGATTTATTTGTGAATGTGGGCGATGATATTTCTGAGGGTAAAGTGGTTTGCATTATCGAGGCGATGAAGCTTTTTAACGAGATTGAAGCTGAATTTTCTGGTAAAATTGTAAAAGTACTGGTTGATGATGCAACCCCTGTAGAATACGACCAGCCGTTATTCTTGGTTGATCCATCATAACTTTTTTGTGTCTTGCAATAACAATCGGCAAGAAAACAAAATTTAATTGACGTCTTTAACCTTAGTTTTATGGCAAAGAAAAAAGTAACTATTTTCAAAAAAATATTGATTGCTAACCGTGGTGAAATCGCTTTACGTGTTATTCGTACCTGCAAGGAGATGGGAATTAAAACGGTGGCAATATATTCTACAGTAGATGCTGAAAGTCTCCATGTAAGGTTCGCGGATGAAGCAGTTTGCATAGGCCCACCACCCAGTAGCGAATCTTATTTAGATATCGCTAGAGTTATTTCAGCGGCAGAAATTACAAACGCAGATGCAATTCATCCAGGATATGGTTTTTTATCAGAAAGTGCCAAATTCTCTAAAATTTGCGAAGAGCACGGTATTAAATTCATTGGCGCATCTCCTGAAATGATTGAAGGAATGGGAGATAAAGCTTCTGCTAAATCTACTATGATAAAAGCGGGTGTTCCCTGCGTTCCTGGTTCTGAGGGGTTAATTGAAAATATAGGTCATGCCATTAAAATGGCTGCGGAGGTTAAGTATCCAGTAATGATAAAAGCTACTGCTGGTGGCGGTGGAAAAGGAATGCGGATTTGCTGGGATGATGAGAATTTGAAGGAAAATTTGAAATCGGCCATGCAGGAAGCAAAAGCAGCTTTTGGTAACGATGGTATGCACATGGAAAAATTCATAGAAGAACCTCGTCATATCGAAATTCAAAT
>JAESTK010000059.1 GCA_016763645.1 Flavobacteriales bacterium | reverse complement strand
TCGGGTGTTGTGGATGGCGCTGCGGCCCTTCTTCTCGCCTCTCCCGACTCACTCAATGTACTTTGAATTATCCAGCCAGATAAATCGTATTTGTATTTAATTTGTGTACGAAGAGAGTTAATTTCGAAATGGGAAAAGATGCTTGACAACGAATCAGAATATCGAAGTCGCTCATACAAATAAGCTACTTTAGCACTTACTATCGATTTTGATTTAATTCTAGACCACTCTAACAAGCTTCGAAACGAATCATCTTTTAAATTTTGAACCGATCGTTTTGCTGTTACTAGTTTAGGAATATTTCGATCGCTGTTTAAGTAGTTGTATTTTAACGAAAATGTATTTGATTGATTTGGTTTAAAGTATATATTTTGAAAGAAGTTATACTGAGTTAATTCCCCATTTTCTTGTGTTTCCAAAGACTTTCCCTCAACTGCGATATTTATGTATTCGAAATTATTTTTGGCAGAAGTTATTGAAAAACCAGATTGAATTTGAAATTTTGTATTTCCTAAATCAATTCTACCACTTCCCGAATAGTTACCATAACTACCTCCGGCAATATTAATTGTTGTGCTCAATTTGTTATTCCAGCGGGCAATATTATTCAATTGAATAGCTCCTCCTAGGCCACCGCTTCCATCTTCTAAGCTGCTTAACCCATAATGAATTTCGGCTTCATCGAAAGTTGAAACTGGCAATAGCGAAAAATCATTTGAACCCAATATTGGAGAGGTTATTGAAATTCCATTCCAATAAATCTGAGCATGTGAGGCTCCTGTTCCTCGAATCGATAAAGTTGATAACGAACCACTTCCGTATGACTTTACAAACACAGGAGTTTCGTTTTGTAGAACATCAGCCAATTTACTAATCGAATATTGACTTAGTAACGTTGAATCTAAAACCTGTTTTTTATAGGGAGCTTCAACCGAAACTTTGGTGTCGGTAATTACGAACTCTGGGATAGAGATGGTATCTGGGATTTGTTGAGCAGCGAGAAACATAGGAAAACTCAGCAAACCTGTAATTATTGAACGCTGATTAAGCAGATTTTTATGATTTTCGCAATACCAGTCTAACATCAAGCCACAGATTCTTTGTTTAACACAAATAGTAACCAAGCTCTACAATGACCTTCCCATTTCTCCTTTCTATAAAGAAAGTCATCGAGCAGTAAAGTTCTTGTTGCAGAATAAAATATTGCTGTTCGAAGTGGTTAGACTCTACCTCGTAACCGCCATTAACAATCAGTGAATCCGCCATATTCGTCTCAAAATCAGATAAAACCTTGTAATTTTTAATATTTCATTTTTCCAATAGTTTGTCTGTCTAACGGAAGTCGAATCTGAATACGAGTGTAATCTAACATAATAATTGTAATGTATGCACCCACCCTTGTTAATCTCGATTGTATCTCCGTTTTCTAATGGAATAAAAGCCGTATGTAAGCCATCTATCCAATTCCATCCTGACAATTCTTCGATACCTTTCAAAAACTCTTCATTTTGAGTCTTTGTATCAAAAATACAATCATCAATTAGTACAGAATCAATTACAACGAACTCTTGCGTTTTAACCTCTTGAACCTCTGAGTCAATGGTAAAAGAAAAGCTCACATATATAAACAGGATGAACAAGGACAACGTATTTCTAAATTGTTTCATCTCCTAAAGTTTAACAAAACGTTTGGTTGTTCTTTCAGTATCGGAAATTAGCTCAATAAAATATATTCCCGAATTTAGTTCGCTTACAGAAACTGAATAATTAAGAAGTGTTACTTTTTTTAGCAAATTACCTGAAATATCATAAATCGTAATTGCAGAGATTTCGTTTGAAACAAACAAAACATCAGTTACTGGATTAGGCCAAATTTGAAACTCAAAATATGGAGCTTGAAACTCAGAAACTCCTGTTACATCTCCTAAAGCCGCCACGGCATCTAAATCAAAACCCGAACTTGCAAATGCTGTTGGCCATGGGTCATTAATTTTATTTCCTTGAGAATCATAAGTCGCGTAAGCTGAGTCAATACTTCCCACCACATCAATAATTCGAACATAAGAAATAGAGTCAATATTTAAACCTGCCGTTGAATCTAGTTCTTGAAAATCGAATGGGGTACCAAAAGTAGCTCTGTATTTTCCAGCCAAGTTATAGATATTTGTTGGGTCGATATCTCCGAAACTGCTGACCTGAATTACGGTATCGGTTAAAGATACAGAGGGAAATCTAAAATAATTTACCCCATCAGAACTAATTTCGACATGCGCTAATTCTAAAAAAGTGTCGCTAAAACTATTTTCGAAAATGGCAATGTCAGCACCAATAGTATTCTGAATCGGTTGGTTAAATACAATGGTGGCTATTCCGCCATCGCCCAAACTAACTACGCTGCCGTCTGAAGCTCCTTCTCCAGCACTTTGGCTTCCTACAGTTGCCAATCCTAAAGCTGTATCCGCAATATCTTGATAACCGCGAACAACGGTACACGTTTCTGCCCAATCAATAATTGTATAAGAATTGTTTTTAATCGCTGTTGAGCCCGTTTGTTCAGCAGCAGGAGCATAAGGCCCTTGCTGAGCGAAACTCAACAAGGGTAATGCTAATGCTATAAGCAGTAATGCTCTCAATTAAAATTTGATTAATTTATTCGTTGATGTATTGTTATTATTCACAAGTTGAATGAAATAAACTCCTGAAGGTTTATCAGTAATATCGACTGAAGAATTAGCGGTCAAGTTTCCATTAAGAATCAACCTTCCATTAATATCTACTACAGAATATATCCCACTTTCGACTCCTTCAATTTTTACAATGCCCGATGTTGGGTTTGGGTAAATACTGATTTGATTAACTTTATTTTCGGAAACACCTGCTCCACCATCAATGTAAATTTTAACCCAGGCACTGTCACACAATGAGCCATCACAAACTTTGTATTGCAAAGAATCCCATATAATTATTTCGACAACAGTAGTCGTAAACAAAATGCTGTCATTTTCAACTGCTGCTGTACCACTATTAGGTGCGGTTAGTATTTCAATTATTAGAGCATCTCCATTAGGGTCAAAGTCATTATCTAACACTTTTATATATTCAATACTCGCTGTTTCTATATAATCGTTAATCGCTATCGGACCATAATTTCCTGTTTTATAATCAACATCCATTGCTTGTGGAGAGACGTTTATATCAAAAGAATCGGCTAAATTTCCTGTGAAGTCGTAGATAAAGCTCTTACCGAAAGAACCATAATCGGTAGTGTTAAAGTAAAATTCATCATTTAACGTGTCTAACGCTGAAGCTACAGTTGAGCCAGTAGAAACCAATGCGTTATTAACTATTTGCATGTTTTTTACATCATACGTTCCTACTACTCCGAATCCCGTGTTTAGATAAATTAAAGAATCTACCTGAGCAAAACCACCTGATACTCCTGCAATATCATAAGTTGTGGTGTTATTGATTGGGTCGTAATGTGCAATTACACCGTTTACATCACAAACTGTATAAAGTTGGTCGTTGTAATTGTAAATCGCTTTTGCTCCAGCTCCCATTGTATCTAACAAAATGTCGCGAACAAACACTTGGTTTACTAAATCAATAACTGCAATTTTCCCTATTGTATCTAAATATTCACCAAACTGAGGAAACTGTGGAGATTGATCAATTAACCCCTTTTGATTGTATGGGACGTAAGCCGAGTCGCCAATCACCTGCACAGAATATACTATTTGGTCAATTTCTGGAACACTAAACAACGATGTTAATGTGTTCTTGTCGAATACTTCCAAAAAGCTCAGTGTCCCTGAATAATCGTAAAATCGACCTGCAAAAAGCAGTGTGTCAATTATCGTAATTGAACGGATGCCTGCGAAATAGGCTTGTCCAACTCTTTTGTATGTAGTTAAATCATACTTAATAATTGAATCTGTAGCAGCTAGGTATGCATAATTACCATCCACAACGACACCTTGCACCGACTCAACCATAATGGTGTCGAACACCCAATATTGTCCGTTGGCCGGACTGTACGCACCAATAGTAGCCCTGTCATTATATGGAGCTACCTGTTCAAATTGACCGCCATTAGCAATAATTACATTTGAAAATTGCTGTGCTTGTACCTGATAACACAGCAACAAAATAGACAGAACTAAAAACGATTTCATGTAATTTAATTTGTGGGACATTAACGTCCCACAAATTTAACTTATTGTTTCATTATTTTGAGTATTTCAACAGAATCGACTGTTTTGACTTTAACTAGATAAACTGAAGGAATAAGTTCACTCAAATCTATTTGATTGGTACTTAAATAAACATGAAGCAACTGACCAGTTAAACTATAAATTTCAATTCGGTTTGCGTTTTCAGAAAAATAAACGGCACCGTTAGTAGGGTTTGGATATAAAAATATTGAACTATCGTAAGATAGCTTCTCAATTCCTGTGTTAGGATTAGACACTGCCGCAGGCACACTTGGACGAAGCGCTGGAACGAAATCTGTATACGAACAACCAAACCAGTCTCCATTTTTCACAACTGTAGAAAGGCCAATATTAGAATACCAATCTCCCGTATTAGTTGCAGACCATGTTCCCCAATAATTAGGATTTCCACCAATTCCTGATTCCGTATCGTATGTTATATCGTTTAAGAAGCCACTAGCACTAGCATATGATAAATCAGAATCTAGAGTTGCAATATTAAATAACATAGAATCTCCAGATGTTGAATCTGAAAATAAATATCCCCATGCATACGAAGAACCGTTAGCTAGAAAATCCACAACAAAGATTGCTGAATCTTCACCTGTACCAATCCAAAACTTAACATCTGAAAACGAAAATAGCCCTGCAGGAATTGCTTGAGACGTGGCTTCAGGCATTATCGCTGGTGAAAAATCGGTGTAGCTGCATGCATACCAATTCCCGTTAATTAACATTTCCGAAATTCCTGAATTGCTGTGTAGGGTAGATAAATTACTTCCTTGCCATGTTCCCCAGTAATTAGGCAAGCCTCCAAGACCTTGATGATTACCGTAATTAATATCGTTTATAAATCCATTATTGATGTTTACAGTCAAGTTAATGTCAGCAGTAGCTATATCACCAAGCATTTGCTCCATCGTTGCAGAATTATTGTAAAGGTATCCCCACGTAAACGAGTTCAAGGAATATTGAGCTAGGAAGTCGACTACTAAATAAGCAGTATCTGCTCCACTTCCAATCCAATACGATACATCATCTGTGGTAAATAAATTTGAGTTTTTAGCTGCAACAGGCTCTTGTGGGGAAATCGCTGGGGAAAAATCGGTATAAGAACACCCAAACCACATACCATCAAATAGGGTATCTCCAATTCCTCCATTTGCAGCCCAAGTTGTTGCTTCTGTCTTTGTCCAAGTACCCCAGTAATTGGGTGTTGCAGCAATTCCAGATTGAATATCGTAAACAATATCGTTCAGAAAAGCACTTGCGGAAATATCTAAGTTACTGTCGTCTAAGTCTATTGCAGACAGCATATTTGCTGCAGTAATGTTGTCTAGTGAGTCAAATAAAAAGCCCCACGCATAAGATGACGGAATGGTATCAAAGCCTCCAGCCACGACAGTCGTATCTATAAAGTCCACAACAAGAATAGCTGTGTCAGGTCCTGAGCCTACCCAGTATTTAACATCATTTTTTGAAAACTGTGCGTTAGCAGAAAACCCGATAAGAATTAACGCTGCTGCAACTTGAAATTTTGTAAAAAATCTTTTCATAAGATTAAAGTTTTGTGATTGCCTTTTTGTTTTTACCAGCAATCGGGTTAATAAAAATTACAAAATTTCGGAAGTATAACAGGGAGTAGAATTATTCTACGACCTAGCTTTTATCCCGAAAGCATATAGAACACCTTAACCGCCTTTCTATCGAGCTAAAAAGTTGCCTTTTGCCTGTATATTTTAGATGTTTATCTATCAATAGCGATGCTATTAATCTCTAAACATTCTTCATCTACAAACAAAACTCATTCTTTTTTTCTTCAATAAAAGACAATGAACGTGTTCTTGGTTTTGAAATATGGCAGGTCTTCTGACTTACTCTTTTCGAACAACGCCTTCCCGTTTCCAGTGGCATTTGTTGTTCGTTAATTGAGCTTACAGCTGCGGGAACAGTCCAGGACTCCTTTACAGTACACCTGATTCCCTTTTAATCACGCCTAAGCGTAAACCAAAATTCGGTGCAAATGTAAAATAAAAATTCTTATTTTGTTTTCTATAAACAAAGAAGAATCAAAAACAACTCAATTTTTTTGATTGAATTTTATTTTAAACCTCACCCAATACTGATATCTCAGTATTGACCTCTCCTAAAACGAAAGGTTAATTTGGTTACGCAACCAAGTAGAAATTTGCGCGGGTCTTTTTGTCGAAAGATGGTTAACATCATTTGGTAGAGCTAAATAATAAGTAACTTTGCGGTCAAATTTGAAAGCATGAGTGAAGAAATTGCACTAGAAAAGAGAAAACCTGTTAAGCTTAGTGTAGGCGGTACGCTGTTTTTAATTATCCATTTATTACCAATTTTGGCGATTTGGACTGATGTAACAATGTTCGACTGGCTACTTTGCTTGTTCTTTTATTACCTTAGAATGTTTTTTGTTACAGGAGTTTACCACCGTTATTTTGCGCATAGAACTTATAAAACATCTCGTTGGTTTCAGTTTCTATTGGCTTGTGGAGCCCAAACTACAATTCAAAAAGGGGCACTTTGGTGGGCAGCTCATCATAGGGGACATCATAAACATAGTGATACTCCATCAGATCCACATTCAATGAAATTATACGGCTTTTGGTATAGCCATGTTGGCTGGATTATTGGCCCCGATTATAACGAAACACATTATGATCAAATTAAAGATTATGCTAAATATCCTGAATTGGTTTGGATTAATAAATTTCACTGGATTCCGCCATTAATTATGGGAGTTGCTACAGTGTTTATTGGAGCTAAAGTAAATAGTGGAGATTGGCTTAATTTCGAAGCTGGCTGGTCTACATTATACATTGGCTTCTTCTTAAGTACTGCAATATTATTTCATGGTACATTTTCAATAAACTCCATTAAGCACTATTTTGGAACAAAACGTTACGATACCGGTGATGAATCGAAAAACAACTTAATTCTAGCCTTAGTAACGATGGGTGAAGGCTGGCACAACAACCACCACTACTATCCTGCTGCAACAAGGCAAGGTTTTTTTTGGTGGGAAGTCGATTTTACTTATTATATTTTAAAACTCCTTTCTTTTGTTGGTTTGGTTTGGGATATTCAAGAAGTTCCTGATCATATTAAGCATTCCAAGAATATTAAAGAAGCCATGGAGTTACGCAGAATTTCTTTAGAAAAGAAAGCCGCCTAAGTGAATTCCATTTTAAGTCCTATTCGCTTTGTTTTTTGGGGAATTTGGTCTGCAATTTGCATGTCGGGAGCCATTGTTGCTTCGCTACTTACTTTCAATAGTAAAATAGCTCTATGGATGGCAAAAAACATTTGGGTACATGGTGCTTTGTTTATCCCTGGAGTTCGTCTATCGACTAACAAAAACTCAAGTATTGATTACTCTAAACCTTATGTTTTTGTAGCCAATCATCAATCGTATATCGATATTCCTGTAGCTATAAGAGCTGTAGATTGTTCATTGTTCTTTATTGCGAAAAAAGAATTAAAATGGCTACCATTTTTAGGTTGGTACATTATGGCAACAGGAATGATTTTAATAGACCGCTCTAACCGAAGAAAAGCTTTTGAAAGCCTTAAATCGGCTGCCGATATGATAAAGAATGGAAAGAGTATCTTAGCTTTTCCTGAAGGCACACGAAGTAAAAATGGAGAGTTGAACACCTTTAAAAAAGGCCCCTTTATGTTGGCAATACAAGCAGGAGTGCCAATTGTTCCGATAGCAATTTCTGGAACGGAAAATATATTCCCTGCCACTAAAATGAAGTTAATTCCAGGTAAAGTAAAACTTACTATTTGTGATGCTATTTCTACTGAAGGTTACACTAAAGAAACGATAGAAGAGCTGATGACTAAAGTGAAAGAAAGTATTCGAGTAGCGAAGGCTGAGTTAGATGTTTAATTCGTTTCAAAAATGATGAGATTCGAACCTCAGAAATAAGGTTTATTTGATGTTCTTCCCAATTTTAACTGGTGTCGTAGCGTCCCGCAGGGTGCTGTGCACTATACAGATTGTTAGGCAAAGTATTTTATTTTTGCCTTATATCCCATACTCGCTAATTCTCCATCTTTGTCAAATAAAGTCATTTCCTTGTTAGGTTTAACAATATAATACTCACCATATTTATTTCCTTTAACTGAATATTTATCACCTTCTTTAACAAGTATCATATTTAGCCCAAAAAACTCACAATCAACAATAAATGAGTTCCGTTTTTCAAAAGAAGATTCCAAATTTACTGTTTAAAGACTCTGAAAGGTAAAAGAAAGTTAGACCTTTACCCATAGCCCCGGTTTAGTCAACACTATATACAACTTTGGCCTATCGGCAAGTCGTATGCTTAGTTATTGTACATAGTTCTATTTTTTAAACATTTCAAGAATAGCTTTAGTTGCAACTTTTACTCCTAAAGGAATTGCATCAACATCTACCTGATAATTTCCATTATGTGGAAAGTAAGGAAACATTTTTCCTTCTTTTTGTGCTTGTTCAAAATGACTAGGTTTGGCAGTACCAAAAAACATATATAAATATTTTGGGGCTTTGTTTTTTATCACTAAATGATGAAAATCTTCCGAAGCCATCGTTGGTGGGAATCCTGTGATAATTCCTTTTTCGCCTAATACCTTCTCAACTACTGGTCGAATTCTGTCCACTAAAGATGAATCGTTAACTAAAGGAAAAGCCCAACCTTTATATTTTGTTATAGGATATAAATCTTGTGGCATATTGTAAGTCATTGCAATAGATTTATTAATTCTTTCTATTGCTTTAAACATTAAATCTCTATCAGATTCTTTATACCATCTCAAATTTATTTTCACAAGTGCACTCGCAGGAATAACATTATTATCTGAACCTGCTTGTATAGAGCCAACAGTTAATACTGCCGCATTTAATGGGTTGATTGCTCTGCTAACAATAAATTGGTATTGAACGACAGCAGTAGCTGCCATAAGAACTGGGTCTTTTGCAAGATGTGGTGAAGAGCCGTGTCCTCCGATACCATAAAATGTTACATCTAACTGGTCAGTGCCTGCCATTCTGGGACCTTTCTCGAAATTTACTGTTCCTGTTGATAGAGGTGCTGTATGCATTCCAAATAAATAATCTGGTTCAGGAACACCTTTTTCGTACATTCCGTCATCAACCATAGCTCTTGCTCCTTCGATTGATTCTTCTGCTGGTTGGGCAACTAAAACTAAAGTTCCGCTCCAAGCTTTCTTCATTTCCGCCATTACTTTTGCAATTCCAAGCAACCAAGTGATATGTGCATCGTGTCCGCAAGCGTGCATTACTGGAACTTCAGAACCATCGGCAATTTTTACGGTTTTTGTACTGGCATAGGCTAAACCTGTAACTTCTTTTACTGAATTACAATCCATATCTGCACGATACATTACTGTTGGACCATCTCCATTTTCAAGAATTCCAACAACACCTGTTTTTCCTATTCCTTCAATCACTTTATAACCTAAGTCTTTTAATTCAGTAGCTATGATTTTTGATGTTCGTACCTCCATAAACCCTAATTCAGGATTTTGGTGAAAGTCTTTAAAAACCTCTATTAAATGAGTTTTGTTTTCATTTACAAGCTTGTTTACTTTGTCTTTTTGGGCATTAACTGTTATTGTTACTACGAGTACAATTAATGTAATTAAATGCTTTTTCATTTTATTTCTCCGTTCGTTTAATATCTTGTTTCTTGAATTTTCATTCCTTCGAGTTAATTATGCACAACAATTCAAATAAAGAATTGTTGAGGTTCGAAGGTAGTGGGTTTTTTGAGAAAAGCAATCCTCGTTTTTTTTTGCAATACTTGAAACCCTACCGTAAAATTTATAACGGATTTTACTCAGTCAGTCTAAGCTATTGTTCCTATATAATGACAACAATTTACTTGCTTCTGTATCATCTAACTTAAGAAGTAGAGCAGCTGCCCGCTCAACCATAATTTGCTCGTAGTAATTATCTCTTGCAAAATGCACAAATTTGAGTACTCGAAAAGCATTAAGCCAAGTGTAAAATCGTTTAACAAAACTTTGTTGATTTGCTGAGTTCTTTCTGATTCCAAGTAAAGCCTCACTAAAATTATTTTGAATTAAATACTCCTTTAAACAGGCCGAGCAATACTGTTCCCAATTATCAGATTCGAAAAGAGACTCCACCCCTTTGGTAAACCCACGTAAATCGTAAAACGTTTGTGGGTTGTAGGTTAAATACTCTTCGGTGGATTGCTTCACCCAATCGTTAATGGCTTTCCCTGTACCAAACGGAACACGGTTAGACGTTCGGGATGATGGAATTACTCTCGTAGAGTTTAACTCCGTGTAATGCCCTAACTCAATTATTTTCTGAATAAAATAGAAGTCCTCCCCTGCTTTTCTTTTGTTCATACCTCCTTGCTTTTGATATGCATTTGACCGAACTGCCATACTCGAACCCACTGTATAAAAAGCATACGGGAGGTTTGCAACTCTCAACCCTTTGAGGTAATAGCGTAAAAACAATTCATATTTCGTTATACCAACATAGATTTCAGGTTCATATTCGTTCCCCTTCAATGGATGCTCGAAATAAATTGAACAGCCCGGAGTTTTTGGATTCTCGGCAAAATGCTTGATGATTTCACTTAAGTAATTAGCATCGCACAAACTATCGGCATCGAACATTACGATTATACCGTCATGATTTATGGAATGAAATCGTGCAACAGCCTCATCCATGCCAATTTTACGCGCCAACCCTACTCCTGCATGTTTTTTTGGTAGATCATTCACGAAAATAAAATGATACGAAATGAAATTACTATTCTGTTTTTCGCTCCATTTTCTAGCTTCAATTAGTGTTTTCTCGTTCTGGTTTTTAATTTCAATTAGAGCATTTTCAGCACAGTTAATTACAACTATTACTTCAACAGCAGCCGATAATTCGCAATCGTAAAGTGCTTGAAGCGATGCAATTAAATTAGGTTCATTGTAACACGGAATTACAACGATGGCTTTTGTACTTTCATCAATTTCAGCAGTAATTTGAGGTTGGAAAAATGAATACTTATCCAGATAAAAATTGCCCATTTATGGTGCCAATCTATCCAATTTCCAACTTTCATTGTCTTTGGAGTAGCGTATTCTGTCATGTAATCGATTGGGGCGACCTTGCCAGAATTCAAAGCTATCCACAACGGTTAAAAAACCTCCCCAATTTTTTGGGCAAGGAATTGAATCAATGTTCTCGAATTTTTCTTTTGTTGCAGAATGAGCTTCTTCAAGTGCTTTTCTACTCTCAATCACTTGACTTTGTTCCGATGCTATGGCACTAATCTGGCTTTCTCTTGGGCGCAGAGAAAAGTATTTTTGAGATGCTTCATAACTAATCTTTTCAGCCTTACCTGTAATTCTAATTTGTCTATCCAACTCTATCCATAAAAACGTAATCGCCACATAAGGATTATTGATTAAATCTTTTGCTTTTTTACTATCATAGTTGGTGTAAAAGATAATTCCGTTATCTTCTCGCCCTCTAATTAAAACTGTTCGTGCTGTTGGTTTTCCCTCTGCATCAACGGTTGACAGAATCATGGCAGCAGGGTCAATTACTTTTGCGTTAACGGCATCTTCAACCCATGCAGATAGTTGATCAAATGGATTTTCGGCAACAGATTTTTTTGTTAACTCTTGCCCTGCATACTCCCGCCTTACGGAATTGAGGTAATTTACAACTTCTTCCATTACGCTTTTGTAGCTTTAATAAATAATGCGCCCTCATCGGAAGCGGTTAATATTTGTCCAGATTTTTTCACGTAACCAATATGCTCTACAAAGCTAATGCTAAATCCCGCCTTTTTTAAATCTTCAACTAGTTGATTTTCATCAAAATAATGTAAAAAAGCGATCTCATTACCTGTTACTTTTTTGTAAAATACATCGCCTTTTTCATAACCGAAATTAGCGTAACGCCCTTTTTCGTATGCTTTAACAGCCGATGGACCCCATTCGTTTTTGTCGTTAACGTTAAACACATCCAAATACAAACTTCCGTTATCATTTAAATGGTGGGCTATTTTTTGTAAAGATGCCTGTCTTTCTTCCCGTGAAGGAATATGCCCGAATGCATACAAAAAAGTTACCGCATCAAATTTATCATTGTTAAGGTTAGCATCAATCCAGCTACTACGAATAACATTGAGCCCTCGTTCGTTTGCTATTGCAGCCATTTCTACACTTATGTCAACACCTTTAGTTTTGTAATTTAAACCCGACATTTCTTTTATTTCCAGAGCCCTTCTTCCTGTTCCACAAGCCAATGTCAATATTGATTTAATACCATCTTTTTTAAAATGATAAGCTATTAATTCATTAATTTTATCGATGTACGTTTTTCTTGATTCATGTTCTAAATCAAAAAAATCGTATTCATGCGCTTGTTCACTATAATAAGCTGAGATATTTCCTGAAATAAAATTCCTATCTGGTTTTGGCACTATCGAATAAATTCGGTGAGAAGTTGACTTGTGTTTGTGGTAGGGCAAATAAGAAAATGCGTTTTCTTCAATTTTAGAGAAGCTTGATTTAGGTTCTAACCAAGATGCTGTTGCTGCCTTATCGTTCAATGTGCCTATTCGTCCGGTTTCTATATCGTAAATATCAATTCCATTTAGATTTTCAAGCGCAGGGTAATAAAAATGGGCTGTTACAGCGTTTTCGGTTTCACTAAGGTTTACTAATTTGTGAATCATTCCATCTTTTTCAGCAATGAGTCCTCCTGGCAACCCTTTTAAGCCTCCAGTTTCTTTTAATTTTAGATTTTCTAAGGTGTATTCGATGTTATCTAATGCTCCTTTAAGTACTGCGACATAACCAAAAAACCCATCATGAAAATGAACTGCACTTTCTGTTTTTGGTGGCCAAACAATTAAAATAACTTCAATTGGCGAGAGTGTTATAATATTTCGAACGTAATTTTCTTGGGATTCAACTTCTGGAAGTAATGATTTATAATCAATATTTTTAAAATCAATTTTCAGTAATTCTTCACCCAAGCCTACAAAAGTTGGCTGCTCGTTCTCGAATCGTTTTAAGTTTGCTAATACACTCTCCATTTCACAAAATCTTCTTTCTAAAATCGAGCTAAAGTA
>JAESTK010000344.1 GCA_016763645.1 Flavobacteriales bacterium | reverse complement strand
GCCAATAAAACAATAATCACCAATCAGCACAGGATGACTCGCTTGTTTACAATCCAACAAATCAACAGCATGTGTTAAAATTTGTGACCTAAATCCAGCAAACGTAGAATATTTTCCAATTTTCACCAAATTTGTACAATCAATAAGGTGTCTACGTGTAATTGCACTATGATTTCCCACAATCAACATTGGTTTTCTATCCACTTCATCCGAATAAGATTTCACTCCCAAAGGAGCTGCAGTTATCCAATTTAAATTACCTATTCTTCCATATTCTCCAATAGATAATAATTCAACACCATCTTTACAAACGTTTAAGCCTCCAATCCAAGACTTTTTTTTCATTATTAAATGCCCTGGGCATATCAAAGATAATCCAATGATCGCTGATGAATGGATTTCATAACCGAGAACTTTTATTAACAACCAGTGTTTCACTTTCTGTGGCAATAACAGGCATATCAACGAAATAAAAAAACGCATTCGTTTTGATGCGACTTTATATTCATTTTCATTCATTATAGCTCCTCCAGTGTATCACTACTCACTTCCAATGGCTCAAATCTACACTTAGCAAATGCTCTAGCTGTATGATATCCTCTTTAAAATACCCTCTCATCATATTTTTATCTTCCATGGATATACGCTCAGTATCATTGCTATACCAAAACTTTTTCAACTTTCTTTTCAAACGATTAGGTACTATTGATGTTATTTTTTTTTTCAGCCCCGTCATATACAACACCTTATTTATCAAAAAGAATTTAGATTTCTTTTTTTCATTTGCTTGTATCTGAGTAAGCACCAATTCATTGATTGGAATGGACAAAAAATCACAAGTAGCCCTCATCGAACCTTGAAAATTACTAGCAAATGAGTCAGTAAATAAAACTTTTACTTGAGAAGCAGGAAACACTGCCAAGAACCTAGCGACCTGCTTGGTATACAATCCAGCCTCAACATACAATCCAGGCTTTTGCCCCCAACCGAGATCTTCATGCTTCATCTCATACGCAACAGCATCTTTAAATGTTCGACTTTCTTTACCTATCCATCGGTTCATTAAATATTCGGAAAAAGCCCGCTCTATAGGGTTTCGCAACATGATTATAACCCTAGCTTGTGAATTCATATGAAAAATATTCTCTGCTGCTTTGCTAGAATAAAGGTAACTTGTTGAAAATTCAGCTATTACACTTTCACCTTTCGCCTGTTTGAACAATTCTATATATGTATCGTAATCATCAACATGTGAAGCATGTGCATGAACAGGATTCGATCCAGTAGAACAAAGAGGATCCGCTAACTCATCAGCATAATATGGCGCAAAAGAAGACTGATTAATATCACTGCAAAAATGATTTGGCTCCTTGATAGGGCAACAGAACACCTCATCATGCCTATTTAATGATTCGTACAACATGGTTGTTCCTGCTTTCATTGCACCAACCACAAAACAATTAGGAATCATCGGATTCATCCACTACCTCTCATCACTTTTCACCCATCCCACTACTCAAAAACATCACTGCTATTGCCCCCAACGCACCCATGGAACAATCATAATATGAAGCTTTCTCCATACCAAAATTGTAGCAATCAAGTTTTGTACGGATAAAGTAACTGCTGCGGCTATAGCCGCTCCAACAATCCCATACATTGGAATCAACCATAAACTCAAAATAACCACTATACATGCACAAGTAATCAAGTTGTTACGCATAAGCTTCTCATTCCCTGACATCATCAACAAAAACATCACAGATCCCGTTGCTACAGCTATAAATTGCCCTACAACAAGCACCATCAACACTGCAGCCCCTTGTTTAAACTCGTCACCAAATAATGACAATATCAATTCAGGAATGAGCATAAACAACAACAAAATAGGCAAAGCACAAAGAATCATAATTTTAGCTGAATTACGTGCTAATAAAGCCAATGCCTTCATATCATTTTGCGCATAAAGCATTGCAAACTTAGGCGCTGAAATACTATTTACAGCTCCCAACACAAAACTCGTTAACATCGCTGTTTTACTTGCTGCATTATAAACACCTATATCTTGATTGCTAGCCCATATCCCTAAAATTAACATCGGTGACCATATAATAATCATATCCATCATGCCTCCGACAAAAAGAGGCATGCTGCTTGAAAAAAGTTCACTTCGTGAAAACTCTGATGATTCATTTTTATATGCTGATGTTGCCCTGCGCCAAAAAAACACGCCAATAACAAAAGTAACAACCACAGCGACTAAATACCCCCACGTTGCAGCATAAATCCCATAGTCAGGAACAAGAAGAATCACAATGATGCAGGTAATCATAGGCACAAAAACACTTAAAACTGATGTTGATGCAGCAATACGTTTTAGCCCCTGCAAAGCACTTGCATACAAAGTAAGTAAGGCTAATGGTACAATCCCCAACGCCATGACACCTAAAGGCTCAATTAACTCTGACTTATGAAAAATAAATTCCCCTACCCAAGGTGACAATACAAAAAGTAAAATGGATAAGCATGTCGATATTGGCAATACATAAAATAAAGATTTTTTATAAACCCCTAATATTCGCCCTCCATCTTCCGATGCAGCACTAGCAGCAACAAATCTCACCAAAGCATTATCCATTCCAATTCTTCCAATAGTTGCAATAACCAATACAATAGTAAATGCAAGATAGAAAACGCCCGAACCTTCCGCACCCAACAAGCGAGCTAAAACAACATTAAGCCCGAAAGCAGCCCCAGCAGCAACGACCTTTAGCACAAAAGAAACTGCAGATCCGTGCAGTAACTCCTGCATATGAACATCAAACCTATCAAGAAACTTTTTAATAAAGGGTGTCATAATTTTTTAGAATTCAACCCCAATTTCAGGGTGGAAACGATCCACGCAGGAAGGGGCAAGTCTTGTTTCGCGGATTCAATCATGAAATCGCACCACCTTTATTTCCACTTAGGATAGCCTGATATTTTTTATAAAAAATCCAACCAATAAACACAACTGCAATATCAGCAAGCACATCTTTAAAATATGTGTGCTGCGTAGCTGTAAATGATTGTAAATATTCATCAGTCATACCAAGCAGTGCAACAGTCATGAGACTAAACGCAGCAACCGTGTAAGAACTATGTTTGAACCACAATTTTTCATCCAGCACACCTGCAGGCAAACAAGCAATGTTGCCAAAAATACAAAATCGGATAATTTTATCTAAGTTTGAAATCAAACTATTATCAATAGTAGGCTTGCAGGTTACCTCAAAAGATCCTTCTTTGGTAATTACAATCATGAGAATCAACCGAAGGTGAAATCGATAAATACTCACCACACGTGCAACAAATGCCCTCGACCCTTTCTTTAATACTTCTTGAAAGTGGGTATCACTTTTCAAAAACACTTCTCCCTTTCTAATATCTTTAACCTTCCTTACTCTAGGTATAAAGGTAGGAATAATTAGTGGAATTAACATCAGTCCCAAAGTAGCTAGTGAGTGTACCACCAGCTATTTATATTATTTAGTTAGTTTATTTCCCATGTGCTATCGCGTGAAGGAAGTGCAATTGCTGTTGAAAAATTACCATTGTTTAAT
>JAESTK010000058.1 GCA_016763645.1 Flavobacteriales bacterium | reverse complement strand
GCGAAATACCTCGATGGCTCTGCCTCGAGGATAGTTCGTTTCAAGAAATTCTTTATTCACCAAAAGCCTTTAGTAATTGGCTTTATTTAACAATGTACCTTATCGAAATAGCTCCTGAAACAAGTGAAGGGCGGACGTACGGGTAAATTTCAATAGCAGGTTTTAAATCGGAACTAGCTGCAATAGGGAAGTCAATCAATTCGGTAAAGTTGTATTCAAACCCAAAAATACCTTCGGTAGAAAAATGTCCGTAAGCATAATTGTACGTAATACCAGTCTTTTCATCAATCGTGCGTCCTGTTTTGTATCCAGTACTTATGCCGCCTCCATAAAACAGATAAAGGTTGTCAATTTGAAAAATATGAGGATGGTGGTATTCTATCAATAATGATGCTTGAGGTCCTTTATTTAGCAAGTTAATTCCAGCAATTGCTTCGATAGCAATTCTCTCTAAAAGAAAATATTTTGCAGTTCCTGCATTTAAAAACCCAACTCTAATACCCGCAGAAAAATTATAAGGTGAAGCATCTTCTTTTACCTGTGCAAAAGAGAGTACAGAAAAAAATAAGATAAGGCTAACAATGCTTGTCCTTTTCATTTTAGAAATATTTCCCCAAAAAAATAAAATGATAAGGTACCGTTGTAGTTTCTGTATGCAGACTTATAAACAACTGTTGATTACTTTCGGTTTTCTCAGGCGTAAACAATTGTACTTTTGGGCAAACAAAATTAGAAGGAAATGAAATTTTTTATTGACACGGCAAACCTCGAACAAATTAAAGAAGCACAAGAACTAGGTGTTTTAGATGGTGTAACAACAAACCCGTCTTTAATGGCAAAAGAAGGCATTGTCGGGCAAGAGAATATTTTGCAACACTATCGCGATATCTGTAATTTGGTTGATGATAAAGTGAGTGCCGAAGTTATTGCTACCGATTTTGCAGGAATGGTTGAAGAAGGCGAAATATTAGCGGCACTTGACCCTAAAATTGTAGTAAAAATACCGATGATTAAAGATGGTATAAAGGCATTAAAATATTTTTCAGACAAAGGCATAAGAACAAATTGTACGTTGATTTTTTCGGCTGGTCAAGCACTTATTGCGGCTAAAGCTGGAGCAACTTATGTATCTCCATTTATTGGTCGCTTAGATGACGTTTCTACTGATGGTTTGCGTTTAATAGAGGAAATTCGATTGATTTATGATAACTACGGTTACGAAACGCAAATATTAGCAGCTTCAGTTCGCCACCCGATGCATATCATTAACTGTGCTCAAATCGGTTCTGATGTAATGACGGGACCTTTAAGCGCTATTATGGCGTTAATTAATCATCCGTTGACAACCAATGGTCTTGAAAAATTCTTAGCCGACCACGCTAAAAGTCAGAAAGAAGTGGTGTAAATGTTAGTAAAGATATATCCTGAAAACCCTAACCCAAAAGAGATTGAAAGGGTAGTGGCTCACCTCAAAAAAGGTGGACTTATTATTTTCCCTACAGATACGGTTTATTCTATCGGTTGCGATTTAAGCAATAACCGTGCAGTGGAAAAAATGGCTCGAATTAAAGGTGTTAAGCTAAAAAATGCTAACTTTTCCCTCATTTGTTATGATTTAAGTCATTTATCAGATTTTTGCAAACCGATGGATAATGCCATTTTTAAAATGATGAAAAAAGCATTACCTGGTCCGTTTACTTTTATTCTCAATGCAAGTAATAATGTGCCAAAATTATTTAAGGCAAATAAAAAGACAATTGGTATTCGTGTACCTGATAATAACACTATTCGAGTAATCGTTCAAGAATTAGGAAATCCGGTAGTCTCTACATCTGTACACGATGACGATGAGGTGGTTGAATACACTACCGATCCGGAATTAATTCACGAAAAATACAAGAACGAAATTGAGATAGTTATCGATGGCGGTTTTGGTAACAATGTTGCTTCAACTGTTGTAGATTGCACAGGGTACGAGCCTATAATTATTCGACAAGGCTTGGGCGAAATAGATTAATACTACCACTAGTCTTGTTTTTTTTCCGTTTATTAAGTTTTTAAGAAGTAACAACAGTTTTTATACGATTTTTGCGTTCACTTAACCGAGCGATGTATAAAAAAACGTTAACACTTCTTTTTACTTTTTTATTTCTAGCAACATTTGCCCAAGAAAAATTTACAATTAGCGGTTATGTAAAAGATGCCGAAACAGGTGAAGAATTAATTGGCGCACAAATTTTTGTTAAAGAACTAAGCACAGGCAGTGTTGCCAATTTATATGGATTTTACTCCATAACTATCCCCAAAGGAACTTACACTGTTGTCTATTCGTTTGTTGGTTTCGCCAGTATTTCTGAAACAATTGAATTGACACAAAACATTACAAAAGATATAGAACTAGGAGTAAATTCTGAAGTTTTAAAAGAATTTGAAGTACTCGGAGAAGCAGAAAATAATAATATTGAATCGATTGAAATGAGTGTCGTTAAAATGGAGATGGAAACCATTAAAAAAATCCCAGCTCTAATGGGAGAGGTTGATATTTTAAGAGCGATAAAACTTTTGCCAGGCGTTCAATCGGGAGGAGAAGGCTCAACCGGATTTTTTGTTAGAGGCGGTGGATTAGACCAAAATTTAATATTAATTGATGGCGCACCCGTTTATAATGCATCGCATTTGTTGGGCTTCTTCTCAGTATTTAATGCTGATGCAATTAAAGGTGCACAGCTATATAAGGGCGGTATTCCCGCTGAATATGGTGGGCGTTTGTCTTCGGTGTTGGATGTGCGAATGAAAGAAGGCAACCAAAAAAGGCTTTCTATTTCAGGAGGAATAGGAATGATATCAAGTAGATTAACCATTGAAGCACCAATTATTAAAGACAAATGGTCGTTTATAATTTCAGGAAGGCGAACTTATATTGATATTTTCACTCGCTTAAGCCCTAGGGAAGAAATTCAGAACAGCCGGTTATGGTTTTACGACTTAAACGGGAAAACAAGTTTTAAAATAAATGATAAAAACAGGGTATTTGCTTCTTACTATTCAGGTAGAGACGCAATGGGACTGAACGAAGCGTTTGGTATTGATTGGGGCAATAAAACATTTACACTTAGGTGGAATCATCTTTTTTCAGAAAAACTATTTTCTAATGTTACGTACATCAACAGTAATTTCGATTACAGTATTGGCGTGCCGACTGGGGATAATGCTTTTGAATGGAATTCGAAAGTGAAAAATAATTCGTTAAAAAACGACTACACCTACTACGCCAATACAAAGAATACGATCAAATTTGGATGGGAGTCAACTTTTCATAAGTTTACTCCAGCGGAGTTTTTTCCATTAAGCGATGAAAGCCAGTTCGATACCATAACTATTGCAGATAAATACGCATGGGAAAACGCGATTTACGTTTCTAATGAAATGAAAATAGGTAAAAGGTGGAGTACCAAATACGGTCTTCGGTATTCGATATTTTCTAATTCTACTCAGTTTTATAACGAAAATAAAACCAATGTATATTTTAGAAATGGTAAGCTAGAATACAATCCAAATGCATCTTACAACCCTAACGATACCGTTTTTGTTTACGGTGAAAACTACGAAGTTGTTGATACGAACGCGTATGAAGGCGCATTCAATTTATACAACAACTACCATGGTCCCGAGCCAAGATTGTCTGTAAAATATAAACTTAACGAACACAGTTCAATAAAAGCATCGTATAACAGGATGAGGCAATATTTACATCTCGCCACTAACACATCAGGGGGTACACCAATTGACATTTGGATATCGAGCAGCCCGAATATAAAACCACAGTTAGCCGACCAAATCGCATTAGGGTATTTTAAAAATTTCAAAAAAAATATGTTTGAAACTTCTGTAGAAATTTATTATAAAAAAATGTACAATCAATTAGACTGGAAAGACCATGCTAGCCTTATTTTTATCCTCGCTTAGAAGGAGAAATACGAATTGGTGATGCAAAATCTTATGGTTTAGAGGTTTATATTCATAAACAAAAAGGTAATTTAACAGGATGGATAAGTTATACTTTATCTAAAACAACGAAAGTTACCCCAGGAATTAATTTTGGAAATACGTACTTGGCAAATCATGATAGAAGACACAACGTGGCAATTGTTTTATCTTACGATGTTTCTGAACGATTTAATGTCTCAGCAAATTGGGTGTATGTAACCGGTGCTCCGATGACAGTGCCTGTTGGTAAATATGAATATCAAGGGCAGATTATCAATATTTACTCCGAAAGAAATGGAGGTAAAATGCCTGATTATCATCGATTTGATGTTGCTATTAATTATGATTTTAAAAAAGTAAAAAACAAGTTCGAACACGGAATTAATTTCTCCGTTTACAACGTGTACAGAAGAAAAAATGCATACGCTATAAATTTTGTGCAAGACGAAGACAATGCAAATAAAGTAGACGCCAAGATGACTTACTTATTTGATATAATACCAGCGTTAACCTATAATTTTAAATTCTAATGAAAAAATATTATTACATATTAGGGTTCATCATTATTTTAGCAAGTAGTTGCACTGAAATTATAGAATTCGATGTTGGTGAGTCCGATCCAATACTTGCGGTAGATGCTGAAATAACAACCGAAAGAAAGGCACACAGGGTAAAGTTGAATTATAGCACTAGTGTTTTTGATGACGAGAATCCACCATTAGTTACTGGCGCAAGCGTGATTATCGAAGACGATGTTCATTTGCATATTTTAACCGAAGTTGAGCCTGGTATATATGAAACTTTAGATACAGTTAGAGGTTACGAAGGCAGAGATTATAACCTTACAATTTTAGCAGACGATAATACATACACAGCAACAGAAACCTTAAAACCTGTTGGCGAAATTGAATGTGCTTTTTTATTGAAAGGCGACACAAGCAGTTTGTTTTTTGGTGATGAATACATCGTTTTAATGTCTGCTCAGGAGCCAGAAGGTTTGGGTGATTATTATTTATGGAACTATTATGAAGATGGGGTTTTAATTTCTGATACGATTGGCGAAAAATTTTATGGTGATGATGAGTTTGTTGATGGAACAAATTTTAATGGTGTTTTAGTTGTGCTCATTGATACCGAAAAAGTTGATCCAGTTAATAAAACAATGATGTTAGAAATGAAATCGATAAGTGAAGGTTATTACGATTACCTATTGGCTTTACAATTAGAAAAATTTAGAGGAAGCCCTTTTGACGGCCCCCCCGCCAATCCCCCAACTAATTTGAGTAATGGTGCCGTTGGGTTTTTCAGAGCAACCGATGTGTCTCAAAAAAATATGTGCGTTGTTTTCTTTAATGAAAATGGGGAGCCTAACATAGATTTGATTATACAAACTTGTGATTTCGGTTGCGCTGATGCCATAGAAGACTTATTTGGGCAGTAGGGTCTTTTGCTACAGACACATCGTTAAGAATTGAACAAACTAGTTCGGGTTATTTTCGTGTCGAAATCTTAACTTTTTATCTTCAAGCACGTGCAATCAGATAGATTTTGATAGTGTAAAAGCAAGTAAGTCACGTTTTTTTGGAAGGGAATTGGTGGTGAGTAGACTTTACTGAAAATGATCCCTCGATCGCATTGTTTCTCGTTCAATAATTACATGGAAATCTCTTGAATTTGCTAATCACTACCTAATTAGTGTAAATGCCTGACTTGCGGATTGAAATGTCCCAAAAGAGTTAATAACCTGAGTTCGATTCTTAACTAGCTTATTTTTAACATAGTATCATTTGTCAATCCCTCCGTTCGAGAATACTCGAAGTCTTTTCTAAGGG
>JAESTK010000004.1 GCA_016763645.1 Flavobacteriales bacterium | reverse complement strand
TTTACTCTTTTAGAAGTAAAATGAAGCAATCTGGTCGTAAAATAGAATTTACTTCAAGCACTTCACCGCTCTCGCGCATTGCAAATCCGCGAGAACGGGGCCCAATATAAACCCTCCTCTTTGGGTTGTTGGCTCGAAGTTCGCCTTCAATTAATCGCGCTTAATCTACATAAATGTGGGTTTTGTCTAGATTGTGCCGCCCCAGTATTTTGCCCTGCGCTTAATATTTTATTTTCGTGGGCATAATCAATACCCTAAAAAAACCCAAATTATGAAAACATTGAATACCTTAAAAACTTCGTTAACCCTTGTTTTACTTGCGTGTGCTACGCTAATTTATGCTCAACCTACTAATGATATAAAAGTGAGCATGCAAGGTGTATTAAAAAACTTTGATGGAACCATCGTTTCTGATGGTAACTACTCTATAGAATTACGTTTGTACGATGCCCAAACAGGCGGTACAGAATTGTGGGTGGAGCCACAAACAGTAACCACAACAGGTGGGGTATTTAACAGCTATTTAGGAGCTACCGCTACTGGTTTAGCTGGCTTGCAAGTTTTATCTTGGAGCGTACCGTACTACGTAGGGATGACCATAATAGGCTCAATAGAAATGACACCACGTATAGAACTTACCGCAATGCCTTATGCTATACGTGCTACTTTTGCTAACTACGCCAATGGCGTTTCGTTGCCGGGTAACGTAACTATTGGCTCAGACTCGTTATCGGGCGATTTAAAGCTTGGCGGTGGCGGCACAGGTAATGTAGTAGTTACCAATGGGCGCATAATTGCACCCAACCACAGGTACGACACCGTAGAAACTGCCATTGGTACCTGGTACAATGGTAAAACAATTTATAGACGAGTCTTGATTGGCGATTACCCAGCTGGTAAAAGTACTTCGTTCTACTATACGTTTTTCAATAGTCTGATTGTAGATGAATTAGTAAGTTTACAAGGTGTAGCCGATATAACCACTGCTTCCGGGCCCGCGCGATGGATTCTTCCATATATAAGTCCCAATAATGCAAACACTATTTGGTTGGAGTACTCCACCTGGAGTGGAGTTGAAAGCTGTTTTATCAGGATGGTAGGTAGTGAGATAGTTTATAGTCATACAATAATAATAGAATACACCAAGCTATAATTGTCAGTTTTAAGGCAAAAAATTAATTTTTTAACTCAAAACTTTCAATTATGAACATACATAAACAAGTAAAGCGGTGCGCGTTATCTTTCGCTTTGTCGCTTGGGGCTGTTGCAGGCTACGCACAGTGCGACAACAGCGGCACCAATGTAGAGCTATTGCAAAACCACGGTGCTGGCGCATTACTGTCGCCACAGCACAGAGTACAGGTGGTATTTGGGCAGCCACTTATTTCTACACCAACCTATTCTACCGATAAATCGTACGTTGCGGGTTACTGGAGCAGGTTACTCATAGCACCAAGCGTTGGTTCTTTAAATGCATCAGATGGCGATGAGCCAGATAGAATTGTGCTTAACTGGTCGTTAGCACCAAATACTTCAGCACCCGATGGTGGTTACAACATTTATAGAAACGGGTCGCTACTAAATACAGTTGCAAACGATATTTATACCTTCAACGATTTCAACGTAATACCTGGGGTGTTTTACGAGTATGCCGTGTCGGGTAAAAACAGTTATGGGGAAGGGGTTCCCTTTAGCGATGTTGGTTACGTAAATCCGAACGGAGTGGTGTCTGGTAGAATTACCACCTTTGCTGGTAATTCTGTAGAGGGTGCAGTTGTGGCACTTACACCAAGTACCAACCTTTCAGTAAATTTTCAAGGTGCTGGAGGTATATATGTAGATACCATTGTAGGTAATGCAGCGCCAATTTTCGATAGTATTTTTACTGTCTCATTGTGGATGAAAGCTGGGGGCCCAGCTTACGCAACAAACTCAATGTTATTAGATTGTGGTAGAGCAGATTCTACCAACATGTGGATTGAGCTTGGCAGCGACAATAGCGTTAAGGTAAGAATGGCAGACGCTACCGGAAGCAAGCAAGTAAAATACATTTTTACTAGCGATGAATTCGAATGGCACCACATAGCTGGTGTGTACAACGGCAGAGAATTAATACTTTATGTCGATGGGCAGGTAAGGAGTTCAACACAAGTTGATATTGCCAATGTAAATTATAGCAATCACCAAATTGGGATAGCTACACCCGCAGAAAAAGCAAATGCAACGAATCAATTTAATGGGTTTATCGATGATGTAAGAATTTTAAACGTTGTACAACGACCTTCCGAATTAAGAAAGTTTATGTACAACACCCTTCCGAAAGACTATACAGGGTTAAAAGCTTATTGGAAAATGGACGAAGGCAAGGGGTTCAAAATATCGAACCTTTTCGAAACAGCACGCCCAGGGTTTTTGTGTAATTCAGACTACGCAACCGAAGACCCGGGTGTAAAAAGCTCAGGCATTTCTAATAGTTCGGGTTACTATGTAATACCAGATGTTAACTATGGTGCGGGCACTTCATTTAATGTAACACCGTCTAAATATGTTTCGTTCAACTACGCATTAGAGTTTAGCAGCACAGAGCAAAACTACGCCACATCACCAAATTTTGGTATCGATGAAGATGCAACATTCGAGCTTTGGTTTAGCCCTTATGTGCTAAACGGAACGCAATACATCTTGTCGGCTAACGGAGGCACACAATTCGACATTTACCTCGAAGGCAATCAACTAAAGCTCAACATTGATGGGCAGGTAGAAACAGTGGGTACTATCGGCACCACCGATTACCATTTGTTAACGCTAGTTAAAAATCAAGGTTCGATAACTACTTACATCGATTCAGATGTGGCGACTAGCCAAACATTATCATTTGGGTTTACCGGTGCGTTACCATTAAACACATGGACAATGGGCGCAGCAACAGGGTTATCCGATTACTATTCGGGTTTAATTGATGGAATTGTAGTGTGGAACGAAATGTTGGATATACCGACCATTCAATTGCACAATACGTTGGGTGTTTTAAATGTAATGACAGAGGTTGCTGGGTACCCGGTAGTTGATGAACGAATT
>JAESTK010000057.1 GCA_016763645.1 Flavobacteriales bacterium | reverse complement strand
GAAAAGGAAGAGAAGAAAGTTGAGGATCAACAACAGAAGTTTGACTTTTAAACTGACGTGTCCGGCCCCCTATGGGGGCTATCCCAAAGCCACCTTCTAAGAAGGTGTGATTTTTACTTTTAATAAATCCCTGATCTCCATTTCATTCCGTCAGGAATGACTTTAAGTGTTTCCCTAGGAGGAATCGTTAAAAATATATATCTTTAGGGAATGAAAAAACTGGCTCTACTGTGCTGCTTATTAATTTTTTTGGGCGTAAATGCTCAAGAACAGACCCATAGCCGGAAGCCACAGATAGTGGTATTAAGTGAACTCCACGACACTTTACAGCCTGTAACCAATCAACTGTTAAACCTACCAATCCCGAAGGTTATGCTTTTAAGTGAAGCGAAAAGCCAACCGAAGGTAACCACATTTCCCCCCAACATAGCACAAGGCGTTGCCCATTTTACCACCTACACTAGCGAAAATGGCTTGGCTATGGATGCCATAAGCGGGGGGCATAAAAGTTCTATTTGTGATAGCAGGGGTAATATTTGGTTTGCAACCCAAGGAGGCGGAGTATCGAGGTATGATGGGCACTCTTTTGTGAGTTATGGCACCGAGCAAGGGCTTGCCAATAACTACGTTAGAAGTATCGCAGAAGATAAAAATGGAAACCTTTGGTTCGGCACTTATGGCGGAGGTGTGAGTAAGTATGATGGGCAATCTTTTGTGAGTTATGACATCGAGCAAGGGCTTGCCAATAACTACGTTTTCAGTATTGTAGAAGATAAAAACGGAAATCTTTGGTTTGGCACTGATGGCGGGGGAGTGAGTAAGCTTGTCCTGAGCGATGCCGAAGGATCTGATGGGTACTCTTTCGTTACTTACGGTACCGATCAAGGGCTTGCCCATAACTCGGTTAGAAGTATCGCAGAAGATAAAAGCGGAAACCTTTGGTTCGGCACTTATGGTGGAGGTGTGAGTAAGTACGATGGGAACCGAGCCGCAGAACCCTGTAACAATGGAAGGTGTAAACATGATTTGGGAGTTCAGCAAGACAAAAAAGAACATAATCAAACCCTTGCTAAATCTTTTGTAAATTACGACACCGATCAAGGGCTCGCCCATAACTCGGTTAGATGTATCGCAGAAGATAAAAGCGGAAACCTTTGGTTTGGTACTTATGGCGGAGGGGTGAGTAAGCTTGTCCTGAGCGATGTCGAAGGATCTAATGGGCACTCTTTCGTGAATTATGGCACCGATCAAGGACTTGCCAATAACTACGTTAGAAGTATCGGAGAAGATAAAAGTGGAAACCTTTGGTTCGGTACCGATGCCGGAGGGGTGAGTAAGTATAATGGGAACCTAATTACTCCGTGCCATAATAATACCTGTAACCATGATATACGAAAACTACAAGACCTTAAACAACATGAAAATAACCTTGTTAAATCTTTTGTGAGTTATGGCACCGATCAAGGGCTTGCCAATAATTCCGTTAGAAGTATCACAGAAGATAAAATCGGAAACCTTTGGTTCGGTACTTATGGCGGAGGGGTGAGCAAGTATGATGGACAATCTTTTGTGAGTTATGGCACCGATCAAGGGCTTGCCAATAATTCCGTTTTCAGTATCGCAGAAGATAAAAATGGAAACCTTTGGTTCGGCGCTGATGGCGGAGGGGTGAGTAAGTATGATGGACAATCTTTTGTGAGTTATGGCACCGATCAAGGGCTTGCCAATAACTACGTTAGAAGTATCGTAGAAGATAAAAGTGGAAATATTTGGTTCGGCACCGATGGCGGAGGGGTGAGTAAGCTTGTCCTGAGCGATGCCGAAGGGTTTGATGGACAATTTTTTGTGAGTTACGGCACCGATCAAGGGCTTGCCCATAACTCCGTTAGAAGTATCGTAGAAGATAGAAGCGGAAACCTTTGGTTCGGTACTTATGGCGGAGTATCGAAGTATGATGGTCAATCTTTTGTGACTTATACCACCGATCAAGGGCTGGGCAATAACTCCATTTTTAGTATTGCAGAAGATAAAAGTGGAAACCTTTGGTTCGGCACCGATGGCGGAGGGGTAAGTAAGTATGATGGGAAATCTTTTGTAAGCTATACCACTGACCAAGGGCTTTCTAATAACTACGTTTTCAGTATCGCAGAAGATAAAAGTGGAAACCTTTGGTTTGGAACAGAACAGGGGATAACTATCATGCTGTATGGGGTGGAGAGTGATTCCAACAACGTGGACGAGGTAAATATGAGAGATGTTACAGCGCGATTAAAAAATTTACCCGATAAAGTAATGGGAGCACTTAGGTTCGATGCAAAAGGCAACCTGATAATAGGAACCAACTATGGGATGGCAGTAATATCTGCTGAAGACGTAGAACGGTTAATCTCCCCGTCTTTCGGAGACCCATCCTCTAAAGGAGGGGAAATAAAAGTAGAGGTGTACAATCAGTTTACCGGAGATCCCATAAAAGACGTTAATTATGGAAGTAATGATGGCGCCATGCACATAGATAGCCAAGGCATATTGTGGTTGGGGCACGGCAGCAATGGAGTTACCCGAGTAGATTTAGATGCGATAAACAAAAGCCAAGAAGCACCCAATGCTGTTATTAATAAAGTAAGCTTAAAAGGTGAGGATGTTTGTTGGTACAGTTTAAAGTCCAAAGTTGAAAGTTCAAAGTTTAAAGAGAAAAGTCCGATGCCTGAGGGTGCTGAGGCTCTCGAAGTACTCGAAGCCAAAGGACGGGGTGGTCGGTACAGCCAAGACAGCACCATAATTGCCCAACAAGAAATAGTTACTTATGGTAAGGTATTGAGCCAATCTGAGCGAGATACACTAAGTAAACGCTTTGCAGGAATTACCTTTGAAGGGATCACTAAGTTTTACTCATTACCAGAAAATTTAGTATTACCTTATGTCCACAATGCACTCACCTTTGAGTTTAATGCAATAGAAACTGGGCGTAATTTTTTAGTAAACTATCAGTTTGCTTTGGTAGAGGGAGCGTCATTGCGAGAAGAGCATGAACTGAACGATGAGATTGTTTCATCCGCTACGCTACTTCGCAAAGACGGAATGAAGATAGAATGGAGTCCCATCACAAAAAAACACGAAGCTACTTACAACAACTTGTGGGAAGGCGAATACACCTTTTTATTAAAAGCGCAAAGCCCGTGGGGTGTTTGGAGCGAATCAACAGAGTTTACCTTTACTGTATTGCCGCCATGGTATAGAACTATCTGGGCATACGCAATTTACTTTCTTCTGTTTGCTTTCAGCGTTTGGGTAGTACATCAAATGCAAACAAAAAGATGGAAGGAGCGCCAAGCAGAATTGGAGCATGAAGTTGAAATTGCAACTTCTGAGGTTCGAGAGCAAAAGGAACATATAGAAGAAGCGCACAAAGAAATAACGGATAGCATTGATTATGCCGAGCGTATTCAGCGAAGCTTTTTGGCAACCAAAGAAATACTAGACGAAAATTTAAAGGATTACTTCGTACTCTTTAAACCTAAAGATGTGGTAAGCGGAGATTTTTATTGGGCAGATAAATTATCTAATGGCGACTTTGCAGTTGTTAATGCAGATAGCACAGGTCATGGGGTGCCAGGTGCTATTATGAGTATTCTCAATACTTCATCTATCGAAGAAGCTGTGAAAGAAGGATCAATTGAACCGGCTGAAATATTTAATAAGGCACGAACGTTCATTATCGAACGACTCAAAAAAGATGGCAGTAAGGACGGAGGAAAAGACGGGATGGACGCAAGTATCGTTTGTTTCAATGCAGACAAAACTAAAATGACCTACACGGCAGCGCAAAACCCAATTTGGATAATAAGGAAAAAGTTAAAAGTGGAAAGTGAAAAGGGGCAAGTTTATAGCGAAACGCAAAAAGATGAAAGCGAAAAGGTAAAAGCGAAAAGTAATGTTAAAACCTTTGATTTTGAAATTTTTAACTCGGTACTCTACGAAATAAAACCAGAAAAAATGCCTGTTGGTAAACACGATAACGACCACATTCCGTTCGTGGGAGGAGAATTCGATTTGCAAAAAGGAGATCAGGTGTACACGCTTACCGATGGGTTTCAGGATCAGTTTGGTGGGCCAAAACGCAAGAAATTTATGATTAAAAAAATGAGAGAATATGTATTGTCAATTTCTCATCTATCTATGCAAGAGCAGCATCAAAAACTTGATAAAGTTTTTGTCGATTGGAAAAGCGATTTAGAGCAGGTAGACGATGTTTGCGTAATTGGGGTTCGCGTTTAGCGAATGCCAATGAAGCAGTTTACCCTGAGTAAGCCTGTGCTGAGTTTGTCGAAGTGCCGAATGGGTAATTGGAGTGAAGGTATGACTGTAAATAGAGAAGAGTCTACCTGACTTAAGGGTTATTGGTATTAGAGTTTAACACCCCCAAACTCCTGTACACAATTCCAATCCCATTTGGTGTGCCGTTTTATCGATACGCCAATAAATACAAAATTAGGGTCTAATATTGCTTTTCGGTGTCCGTAATCGGGGTTGCCTTCATCGATTAATAGGCGCATTACAATGGTTAGTGCACCTTCAAATCCATAATCACAGTTTTCACTCAAACCCTTGTATTTGTTTTGAATTGGTTTCATGCGCTGCGCATATTTATCATGACCAATCTTCCCTGATTTTCCCATTGAGATGGCATATTTTTGTGCGGCTTCGAATAAGATTTTGTCGGGAGAAAGTAAAGGAAGTCCTTTTACTTTTTTCAACACACTTGCCAACGAACGGGTGTATGAGCTAGAAGTAGCGGTGTCGATATAAGGCTTGGCAATTGTTTCGTAAAATTTTGCCCCATCTATTCTCGCTAGGTTTATTAGCTGAATCATTTTTTTCTCGTTGGCAGTCAAATACCCCACATTTTTGGCAGTATTTGCTTTTTCAAGCACTTGATAATCCCATGCAGACAAATCTTGACCATTTCCAATCGAAATTGTGAAGAGGAGAAGTATGCTTAGAATTACTTTTGTCATTTAGTGGGAAAAACTTGTTTACCATTAATAAACGTGGCAATCACTTTATTATTTTTCAATTCTTCGTTGGATACTTTAAGAATATCTTTTTGGAGAACAATAAAATCGGCAGATTTACCCACTTCTAAACTCCCTTTTTCGAGTTCTTCGAAGTTACTCATCGCAGCCCAAATGGTAATTCCCATTAGCGCTTCTGTTCGTGTAAGGGCGTTTTTCATTTGGTAACCACCTTCGGGATATCCTGTTAAATCTTCTCGAACAACAGCTGCGTAAAATGTTTTTAAAGGGTCGATACTTTCAATAGGAAAGTCAGTCCCCAAAGCTAAAAACCCAAGTTGATTTTTGAGTTCTTGATACGAATAAGCATTTTTTACCCGTTCATTGCCTAAACGTTCGTCCGCCCAATACATATCCGAGGTAGCGTGTGTTGGTTGAATAGAGGGTATGATTCCGTATTTCCGAAACGACTCCATATCAGATTTATCTACAACCTGACAATGTTCAATTCTCCAACGCTTGTCGTTGCCTTCGGGTAGCACACTTCCATAAATGTTTAGAAATAAACGATTAGCTGAATCGCCAATACAATGCGTGTTCATTTGGAAACCAGCATCGAAAAGTTTTTGGGCAGATTCGCGATAGTATGTTTCGGTATTTAGTAAAAAACCGTAATGACTAGAATCCGTAACATCAGCATAAGGAGCGAGTAAGCAAGCACCCCTAGAGCCTAACGCCCCATCGCCATAAAACTTAAATGAGCGAACATTGAGCATTTCTGTTTTATACGGGCCATTTTTCAGGTAATGATTTAGGTTTTCTTCGTTGTCAGTCAGCATAGCGTATACTTTCATGAACAACAAACTATCTTTTTGAAGTTTGTCAATCAATTCTACGTGTCGTTTGTCTAATCCAGCATCGTCAACAGTTGTTAAGCCAACTGCAAAACAGTCTTTTTGAGCATCGAGTAATGCTTTTGTTAGTTGTTCTTCGTTTGGTTTTGGGATTACTCTTTTGACAATTTCAAGGGCGTTGTCAACTAGGATTCCAGTTAACTTTCCATCTTTTTGCTCAATGATTCCGCCAGTTATTTCGGTCTCAGTGGTGATATTTGCACGCTTTAACGCTTCAGAATTTGCCAACGCTGCATGTCCATCAATTCGTCTAATATATACGGGTCGATTTGGGAATAATTCATCTAGTTTTTCTTTTGTAGGAAATTCTTGAATCTCCCAATCATTTTGGTCCCAACCTCTGCCTTCAATCCATTCACCTGCGTTTGTTTTAGAAAATTCGATAACACGTTCTAATACTTCTTCAAACGATTTTGTGCCGACTAAATTAACTTGTTGTAAACTGAGTCCATATCCTAAAAAGTGGCAATGAGCATCAATAAATCCGGGATAAATAGGCTTGGTTTGAGCATCGAAGACTTCATCATAACGGTATTTATTTAGGATTCCGTTTTCTGAACCAATTTCGAGAATTTTACCGTCTTTAATGGCCATTGCTTGTCCGGTTGTAAAACCATCATCAACAGTGTAAATGGTTGCGTTTCTAACTATTAAATCGGCTTTTTTAGATTTAATACAGGATGTAAGTAGAAAAATAACGGATGAGAGATATAGGAGGTTTTTCATTTGAATTTTGTGTCTAATTTTTCAAGAAATGGAAGTTTAGAATAGAGTTTTTGTTCATCGAGAATCAACAAAAACAGAATTGTAAAGAATGGCCACGCAGGAGTTTTGTAGCGAACAATTGCGCCAGAAATTGGAGTCGTCCAGCCGATAATTAAATAGAGTAAAATTATAAACGTAAGGCAAAACCCTATTAATTTAAAATTGATGTTTTCTTTTTTATTTTTAAAGAATAAGCATAAAACTCCGAAAAGAAATAGCACAATATTTTCTATAGAATTAAACAACATCATAGCTGAATTACATAACCAAATAAAGGGCCTGAAGGTTGTGTTTAGTAATGCCGTTGGGATTGTTTTAACGAATTCAATAGGGTCGTTATTCAGCCGTTTCAAATAGAGACTGCTGCCCGGATTGCTGGTTTCAGCCATGTTAGTAAAATCAAAATTTTTGAAATGTAGCTTTGTTATTATGTCAATTTGAGGAATTTTTTTGTGGACACTTAAACAGACTAAGCCTCCAATAATAAAAATGGAGGTATAAGTAATTAAAGAATTCCATCGGTTATATTTTGCCAGTAAAACGTAGCCAATTATACAGGGCGTAAGTGCAATAATCACATAAACTTTTATGAATAGAAGCAGCAGTATGGAGCTGCAAAAAACAACCATGTGCTTAGCCGATATTTTATCTATCAAACAAAATAAACTCCAGACTAGTAATCCCAATCCAAAAAGAACTACCCCTCCTTTTAGTACCCCAGAGCCCCAAAAAAGTAATGAGGGCATGAGAAATATTCCGCCAAGTAGAAGTAGTTTGTTTGCTTTCAAAAATGGCGAAAAAGCTTTGTATAAAGCAGTTAATCCGATTAAAGAAATGAAGCACATAAAAATGGTATGAACATGATAATTGCCAAATGAAAAAAGATTAAAAATTGCGTTAATTCGAATTATGGTTTGATTGTCGTTAAACAATCCATGAGGAAAATCTCTGCCCCAAAAGGTCATTTCTTTAATGTAAATTTCCAAGTCGGGTTTGTCTAGACCAATGCCAAATAGTAATCGGAAATAATATGAAGGTTCAGTTTTCAGCGCCTCATACATCACAAGAGAATCATCAAAAAATCGAAATGCATCGCTTGTAAATCGGTTGTTACCGTAGTAGAAATAGAAAACAGCAAAAAATAGAAAGCCAAATCCAATTTTGAGGAGAAATAGAAAAGAAACAATATTTGGGGTTAACCCATTACCAGAAAAAAAGCTCCACTTTCGAATTACCCATAATAAAATGAGAGTATAAAATATTGTTAACAAAGCTTCGCTCAATTTGTTACTATCTGTTGATTAGCGTCAAAAGTAACGATTTATATTGTTGATAAACCTATACTTTTTCGTTCGCCTTTACTTATCGTCTTGAGTACTTTTGTTGCATAAGAAAACGCTGTGTAATGATTGTATTTTTCAAGAATAAATCCGACAAAATTGTAGCCGTTCAGTTCAATGGTATTGCAAAAGAAGAAGATATTCCGAAGTTGAATTGGCTACTATCGGGTAACAAACTTTCAGATACAGAGCTGAGGGGAATTTTTGTTGGCCCGAAAAAGGAAATGGTTTCTCCATGGAGCACAAATGCGGTTGAAATCACACAAAATATGGCGATTGATAATGTTGTCAGAATTGAAGAATACAAAATAGAAAAAGATATTTCTGCACCTTTCGACCCAATGTTAGAAATGATGTTTTCGAAGCTAAATCAAGAGTTATTTACTATTGATACTGAACCAGAACCAGTTATTTATATTGATGATATTAGCGCCTATAACCAGCAAGAAGGGTTGGCTTTAAACGACTTGGAAGTTCAATATCTAGAAGGTGTTTCTAAGCGAATAGAACGAAAACTAACAGATAGTGAAGTATTTGGTTTTTCGCAGGTAAACTCTGAGCATTGTCGGCACAAAATATTTAATGGCCAATTTATTATTGATGGACAGGAAAAGGGTACTTCTCTTTTCGATTTAATTCGAAAAACAGCCAAACAAAATCCAAATAGTATTGTTTCTGCCTATAAAGACAATGTGAGTTTTGTGAAAGGACCAAAAGCAATGCAATTTGCTCCGAAAACTCAAAATCAAGCAGACTATTTCGAAGTTTCAGAAATAGATACGGTACTTTCTTTAAAAGCCGAAACGCATAATTTTCCAACTACAGTTGAGCCATTTAATGGTGCAGCAACAGGTGCAGGAGGTGAGATTCGAGATAGAATGGCAGGAGGACAAGGCAGCGTGCCAATGGCCGGAACAGCTGTTTATATGACGGCTTATTCTCGTTTAGAGGAAGGGCGAGAGTGGGAAAGCGGAATGCAAGCAAGAGAGTGGCTGTATCAAACACCAATGGATATTTTGATAAAGGCTTCAAATGGAGCATCAGATTTTGGAAATAAATTCGGACAACCGTTAATTAACGGTTCCGTTTTTACTTTTGAGCACACCGAGGCGGGAAAGAAATTTGGGTATGATAAAGTGATTATGCAAGCTGGTGGTATTGGTTATGGTAAATATGAAGATGCCCAAAAAGCGATGCCGAAAAAAGGAGATAAAATTGTAATTCTTGGCGGAGATAATTACCGTATTGGTATGGGAGGAAGCGCTGTTTCTTCAGTTGATACAGGTTCGATGAACAGTTCAATTGAATTAAATGCGATTCAACGTTCGAATCCAGAAATGCAAAAAAGAGCTTGCAATGCAATTCGTTCATTTGTTGAATCAACAAACAACCCCATTGTGTCAATTCACGACCATGGAGCAGGAGGACACTTGAACTGTCTGTCCGAACTAGTCGAAGAAACTGGAGGAACTATTAACTTGAGAAGTCTTCCGATAGGAGATCCAACTCTTTCTGCCAAAGAGATTGCTGGTAATGAATCACAAGAGCGAATGGGGCTTATTATCAAGGAAGAAGATATTGCTTTATTAGATGAGATTTGCCAACGAGAACGTTCGCCTATGTATGTCGTTGGCGAGGTAACAGGCGACCATCAGTTTTCTTTTGTGGACGAAAAAACAGGTGATAACCCTATCGATATGCAGATTTCTGATATGTTCGGAAAGCCTCCAAAAACCGTAATAACGGACTCTACAATAGACAGGACGTTCGAAGAAGTAACCTACGATACTGATAAGGTGATGAAGTACATCGAGCAAGTGTTACAACTCGAATCGGTGGCGTGTAAAGATTGGTTAACCAACAAAGTTGACCGCTCAGTAACAGGCAAAGTAGCGAAGCAACAAACTGCTGGTGAAATTCAATTGCCATTAAATAATTTAGGTGCAGTTGCCATCGATTTCACAGGAACTTCAGGTATTGCAACAGCTTTAGGTCATGCTCCTGCAGCAGCAATGATTGATGCGGAAAAAGGAAGTCGTTTGGCGATAGCAGAATCGTTGACGAACCTTATTTGGGCTCCGTTAAAAGATAATTTGAAATCAGTTTCGTTGAGTGCAAACTGGATGTGGCCATGCAAAAACGAAGGGGAAGACGCAAGGCTGTATCAAGCGGTTGAGGCTATTTCGACATTTGCGTGCGATTTAGGAATTAATATCCCAACAGGAAAAGATTCTCTTTCAATGACCCAGAAGTATAAAAACGATGTTGTTTATGCTCCTGGAACAGTTATCATAACAGCATCTGGCGAGGTGGCAGATATCCGAAAAATTGTAGAACCGGTATTGGTTAATGATGAAAACACATCTCTGATTTATATCGACTTATCTAAAGAGAAATATAAACTTGGGGGGTCATCATTCGCACAAGTTGTAAATAAACTAGGTGCTGACACACCTTCAATTAGCGACACAAAATATTTTGCAAAAGCGTTTAACGTTGTACAAGAACTGATAAAGTCTGGGCAAGTTTTGGCCGGTCACGATATTTCAGCAGGTGGAATGGTAACAGCCTTGTTAGAAATGACATTTGCAAATGCGAATGGAGGTTTAAAAGTAAATCTCGATTCAATTGATGAATCGGATTTTATCAAAATGCTGTTTAGCGAAAACCCAGGACTGTTACTTCAAGTCGCAGATGTAGACAAGGTAATGTCAACTTTAGATAAAGATAATATTCAAGCAAGAATTATTGGACAACCAACAAAAGATAGAGAATTGACCATTAAACATGCTGGTGCAGAATTGAATCTCGATATCAATCATTTTAGAGATGTTTGGTATAAAACTTCTCATTTGTTAGATGAGAAACAGACCAAGCTAGAATTGGCAAAAGAACGTTTCGATTCATATAAAACTTCTAAACTAGAATATAATTTCTTGGATGGATTTACAGGAAAGCTGGCAGATTACGATGCTGTTTTAGATCGGAAAAATAGAACAGGGGTAAAAGCTGCCATCATCCGTGAAAAGGGTGTGAATGGAGATAGAGAAATGGCATATTCACTGTTTTTGGCTGGCTTCGATGTAAAGGACATTCACATGACTGACCTTATCGCTGGTCGAGAAGATTTGAGTGATGTAAACATGATAGTTTTTGTCGGTGGATTCTCTAATTCAGATGTGTTAGGTTCCGCCAAAGGATGGGCAGGAGCGTTCTTGTACAATCCAAAAGCAAAGGTAGCATTAGATAACTTCTATGCTCGCGAAGATACCTTGAGTTTAGGCGTCTGTAATGGCTGTCAGTTGATGATGGAACTTGGATTGATTTCATCCAAAGGAGAATTACAACCAATGGAACATAATGATTCGGGTAAATTTGAATCGAATTATTTAACACTTGATGTAGAGCCAAATAATTCAGTTATGCTCTCGTCTTTAGCAGGAAGTAAATTAGGTATTTGGGTAGCTCATGGAGAGGGTAAGTTTATCCTTAATAATAACGAATCAGAATACGGAATCGCATTGAAATATTCGGGACATCAGTACCCATCTAATCCTAATGGATCAGATTATCGCACTGCTGGTTTGGTTTCTGAAGACGGCCGTCATTTAGCTATGATGCCTCATTTAGAAAGAGTTATTTTTCCATGGCAATGTGCGCATTATCCATCAGAAAGAAAAGCTGAAGAATGTACCCCATGGTTAGAGGCATTTGTTAATGCAAGGAAGTGGGTGAAGGAGAATAGTTAAGAATCCTTTTTAGGGAATTAAGGATACCTTAATCATGTAAATCGTAACAGCAAAGTTGTTATATTTGAATTTACAATCAAATAACTTGACGGGAAATGAAACTAAAATACGTAACCATTATTGTGCTTTCTTTAGTGATAAGCATGATGTCGATAACCTACGAAAATGTAGAGGCGAAATCAGCAGGGGCACCAGCATCAAGAACAGGCGCGCCAACTTTATTCAGTACTACCGAACCAACTTGCAAAATATCTGGTTGTCATAATACTTTTGACTTAGATTCAGGACCAGGAGAATTAACCGTTGAGTTAATGAATGGTTGGACTGGTTATCAACCAGGAGTTGCAACGGAAGTTAAAGTAAAGATTACACAGACTGGATTTTCAAAATTTGGCTTCGAAGCTGTTGCTATGCAAAACTTAGGCGATCTGAATAAGCCTCAAGCAGGTGAAATACAATTGACCGACCCGCTTAGGACCCAATTACTAGAGGCTAACGGGGCTTCTGGCACTGCAGGTAGACAATATATTACACATACATTTGATGGTAATGTAGGTGAGAACGATGCCAGCGAATGGACTTTTACATGGATACCAGCTGACACAACTGTAGGCGAAGTGGGTATTTATGTAACGGTGGTTGCAGCAAATCAAGATGGAGATGTTACAGGCGACTATGTTTACACAAAAACGTTGCTTTTAGCACAAGCCCCTTTATCTGTTGGTGAAAGTCAAAAAAACTTAATTAAGATTTATCCAACTTTAGTAACGGATGTTTTAAATGTCTTATCTCCTGAGCCTACCACAATTACACTGTATAATTTAGTTGGTCAAAAAGTTTATACAAAGGCCAATGCGAAAAGTCATAATTTAAGCGGTTTATCTGCTGGTCAATATATATATGTTATTGGCACCGACACAGAAGTGCTAAAAACAGGTAAATTGATTCGTAAATAAAGGTAAAAATGAAAAAGACATTACTTAATATTATTATTTTCTTGATTCCTTTTGCGATGTCCGCTCAATGGACAGAAACAAGCACAGGAACGATCAAAAGTATTTGGGACATTCAACAGCTTTCAGTCGACACTTTAATTGCAGTTGGTGGTTACGGAACAGTGCTTAAATCAGTCGACAATGGACAAAACTGGGAAGCAAAAATGACACCTGTTCCGTGGCAATTATTATCTGTAGATTTTAAAGACAACAACACAGGAATTGCCGTTGGAGAGTTTAAGAATATTCTTCGAACAACAAATGGTGGAGAAAGTTGGTCGGTAATGGTGCAAACAGATAACACTTGGTTAACGGATGTAAAGTTTGTAAATGACACAACGCTAATTACGGCTGGGCATAATGGTGTCCTTTGGAGAAGTGTCGATGAGGGTTCTTCATGGCCAGATTCGATTTCGCCAGATTCAACAATTACCTATCGAGACATTTGGGTTTTTAACGATACTTCAGTTATGGTAGTGGGAGAGAATGGAAGCATATTCTTTTCTCAGAATATTGGAAACTCTTGGCAAGATTATTCTTTGAGCGTGTCAACGCAAATTCGATCGGTACATTTTATTAGCAATACAGATGGGTTTATTGTTGGCGATGCGGGTCTTGTCATGAAAACTACAGATGGAGGTATAAATTGGACGTCAATAACAATTGGAACTTCTGTGGAGTTACTCGATATTAATTTTCATGATTTGATGAGTGGATTTATAGTCGGTAATGGTGTAATTTACAGAACCAATGACGGGGGCTCTACTTGGTTTGCTCAATATTATAACAGCAATATGATGACGAGTGTGTTGTTTGTAGATTCAGATACAGTTCTTGTCTCTGGGGTTGAAGGGACTATATTGAAAAATACTAATGCTAGTGTTGTTGGAATTAATGAGGCTTTAAGCGAAAATCAGCTGTCATATTATTATAGTTCAGCTCAGAAGGCATTACATTTATCAGGGTTAAATCCAAAAAATCAATACCGATTAAACGTGGTTGATGCGCTGGGTCAACACATTATTAATAGTCCACTTACTGTTGAAAGCTCAATTGTAAATTTATCAAACACCGCAGCGGGAATATATATTTTTACTGTTTATTCAAACGAGGAAATATATTCAGGAAAAATAATTAAATAATATAAAATATGAATTCTAAATATATTTTCACGGTTTTCTCCTTATCAATTTTAGCAATCATTTTTAGTGGGTTTAATGGCCCCGAGGGTGTTGGTATAGCCTCAACAGGTGCTCCTGTAAGTTCAACTGGTGCACCAAACGAAACAACATGTGCAAAATCGGGATGTCATTCGGATGGAACAATGAATTCGGGCTCTGCAATAACAACGTTAATTATTGGAAACGACATAACAGAGTACCAACCAGGAAGTACTTATGACATTGTAGTGAAAATTACAGACCCTAATGTAGTCCGTTTTGGATATGAACTTACCGCAATTACTGACGTTGATTCTACCTTCGCGGGAGATTTTACCGTTACCGATACGGATAGAACTCAAATATTTAACGGGAGTGTCGATAATTTAGATAGAGAGTATTTAACATATACTTACAATGGAACAGAACCATCTGCAACAGGCGAAGGAGAATGGATCGCCCAGTGGACTGCTCCACTAACTGACGTTGGCGATGTTACATTTTACTTGGCAACTGTTGCAGCCAACAATGATTTTACAGATGATGGCGATGAAGTTTATACATTAGAGTATCGACTTACAGCGGGACAGGTTTCTGCAATCGGTGAAAAAACACAAAGAGAAGAGTTTAATGTTTTTGCAAATAACCGCACCGTATATGTTACTGGGAGCTATGACAATTTAATAGAAACAGATACGCTTTATAGTATTGATGGGAGAATCATTACTCAATTGGAGGTAAATGCTGAAAATTATGCTCTTAGATTAGACAATAGTATCTCGACAGGAATTTACATTATTGGTGTTAATACTCGAACGATTAACCCAAAACTAGTTAAGTTATTTCTTAATTAGTTTTAATGAATTTATAGATGGATTGTTTTTTGCTCTCGCTCGAAGTAAGAACAGCAAAATATAATCCAGTTGGTAATGGAGATAAATCTACATCTATTCCATTCTTTTGAGTAACTACTTTTCCAGCCACATTCATTATGGTAACAGAAGAAAAAAGAGCTGAACCGTTACTGATTAAGGTTTTCGATATAGCGGAATACCAAATTTTTTGATTCTCATTATCAAATGAGCCAACACCATTCATGCTCGATTTCGATTTTACCGAAATGGAAGACTTGTAAATAACATCGCCCGAAACCGCATCATTACCGTTAGCCGCATTAAATGCGCAGTAAAATATTACCGAATCGATTGCCGCTGAAGGTGCTTGCCATGTAAAACTCCAAGACGAAGAATCTACAGAATTTATGCTAGAACTGATGTGTGTAATGTATTTACCGCCACCACGTAACTGTGTTCCGTTAATGCTTAGTAATTCGCCAATTTGACTTCCGAAGGCATTTTGCGGAGAAAAACAAAATCCAAATTTAGCAGCGCCTATATGTACAGACGAAACAGTAACGGTATAACTACTGTCTAACTCAAAGCCCTCGTTGGGTATGTTCGTTTCAATCCATCCAGCTATCGTAGTTACTGAGGTTCCAGTATGGCAAGTACTTTGTGCACAGGTGTTCTCGAAAGGAGAACCAGAAACGGCAGGAGGTGCTCCCCCAGCATAAGATTGCATCAGTATCGCAATTATTATAATTGTAAAAAGCGAAAAGAGTTGTCTTTTTTGCATCGATTTATTGGATAAAGAAAAAGAGGGACGTGCCCCTCTTTTTCTTTTGGTGTAATTAGTATTTTGTTATTCAATAATTAACTTCTCAACTTTTGTAGTTGTGCCGCTTGATACTTGAATCATGTATATGCCTGACGCAAGTTCAGTAGTGTTAATTTGATGAGTAGAGGAGTTTGTTGAAGTTGACGAAACCAATTTGCCATAGATATCGAAAATTTGAATGGTTGAAGTTTCATTCCAATCACCCACTAAGTTTACGTTTACAAAATATCTAGCAGGGTTAGGCGATATACTCACCAATTTGTAATCGGTATTAATATCTTCAGCGCTTAACAAAATTTGTGAAGGTGTAATCTTAATTACTTCGTTAGTGGTCTTGTTTACGTACCAAATGTAACCTTCAGGCCCAATAACAACACCTGTAACACCAGCAGAGCCAGTTTGAAGCCTAGCCACTTCTGTTGCTGCACCTCCGTTTTGATCGTAAATAATGATGTCTCCATTGCTAAAGTCAGAAACGATGATGTAATTGTCAATTACATCAATTCCGCAACCTTCAGTAAATCCAGAAGTAACTATATCTGTTTGTGTTACGCCTGTAACATTAGCATATTGTGCCAAAGTTTCTGTTTGAGAAAAGGACGGTGTTCCTCCAATTGTACCAGAGCTTGCATCCATTTTGATTATTCTACCATTGCCACCATCCATGATGAATAGCTGGTCTTGACCTTTATCATATTTTAAATGACTAGGTATAGCTTGACTAATCCAATCTACTACTATTTCTGGATAACGAAGTACCACTCCATCATCATGATCAGTATTGCCTGGACCATGGTCATCGTGAAAATCGTACATCACGATATCGTTACTGTAGGCATCGAATAACCAAAAAGCGTTATCTCTATAGTGTGCTATGCCCATTGAATAAGGGCTTTCGTGTAACATATCTAAGTGGCTGCCATTCCCTCCAGATGGTTGAGCATAAATTGCTGGGTCGCTTGACCAAAGTGCAGGCCCAGTAAATATACCCCCACTAAAATTTGCATTGAGTACACTTGGAGAGTTGGCAAAATTACCATTATCAGAAAAGGCAATTGCGGAAGGTAAAGACATAAAATGGCCAGAATTCTGATCCTTCTTGTAATCTATCGTTGGACTACTTGAAGATGGGTTGGTAATCTTTACGGTGCTACCTCCGCCACCATTCTGTTGAGAGGCATTTAATCCAAGATTAACAACCCACAAATCTCCGTTTGGGTGAAAGTCTAAATCAGATGGTTTATTAACTTGATTAGTAGAATTAGCTATTACATCATAAGTAAAAGTAGAAGTAGCTGAAGTGTAACTTGGGATAATGTTGGGAACAGGTTCCTTAATTGTAACTGTTTGTTGCATTTCGTTATCTGAAACGTTCACGTCATCTCCTTGTCCGTTGATATTAGAAAACCAAACTTTTAATAAATAGGTGCCAGTAGCCGTTTCAATCCATGGTGTACCATGGTTGTATGCGTATGACGTAAATCCTGCAATGCTTAATCCTGTTAAACTTTCGGTAACGGTTGCTCCGTTGTCAATAGAATAATTTAAATCCATTGAGGTAATTGTTGAAGATCCATTGTTATCAATGTCGCCTAATATTTCTATTGTCCCTCCAATTACATATGCTGGAGTTTCAATTGACGTTAACTCAGCTTCGATTTCTGGAGGTAAATCAGCAGAAAATGTGAATGTTTCATTGCCACTGGAGCCAGAGAAAGTATAAATGGGAAACCCTCCAATGTATACTGTATAGCCTGTTCCACCATCACCATAACTATCTATCGAAATAATATCGTAACTACCGCCTTCGGTTAAACACCAAGGGCCCTCCATGAAGGTGCCACTGTTTCCGTAACCGCCAGATGTTTGCGCAGTTCCACTACAGCCAACACCAGAGTTTCCTCCTGTAAATATTGCTCCTGCTCCGCAGTTCGTTCCATTCGGAGCTAATTCCCAGTAGCCTTCATAGCCCCATAGGTCGGTTGAAATTTCGATAGTTACTTCGACTTCTCCAGCATTACATTGCCCGAAAGATTGAATTGCGATAAAGCAAGTTGATAGAATTGATAGTAGTGTTTTCATCATGGTTTTTTGGTGTAAAGTCCGTTTTAAATATCCTAGTTCAAAAGTAGTTTATTTATGTGTTTTAATGGTGGTAAATCATGCTGTATTATATGATTCCTAATGAGTTTTTTGTAGAAATAAATGGCTTTATAATTCTTCTGAAGTGATGTTGTCTGTATTTAATTATTGATATCCTAGAGTTGTTGGTTTTAAGGTTTTAATAAACCTTAGGAACTTGCGAGACCTTTAATCTATTACCTTTGTCTAAAGTTAAAATTGCAAATACTATTCATTATTTAGATTAACAATTTCTTTCTGGAATTTAGTGCAAGGGAAAATTAGTATAAACATTAAGTTAGTCAAAGTTGCTTTTTTATTGGGTTGTGTTTTTTGTTTGTCAACATTTATCACAGGGCCAATTGCTCTAGTTTTTGGATTTTTATTTTCTCATTTTTTTGGGCATCCATATCACCAACTCAATAATAAAGCAATGAATTGGCTGCTAAAAATAGCGGTTGTGGGATTAGGCTTTTCTATGAATTTTCAAGAAGCACTTGACGCAAGTATTGAAGGATTTTCGCTTACAGCACTTTTTATTTTAGGCACCTTAATATTGGGTTATATTGCAGGTAAATGGTTTAGAATAGAACGTAAAATAGCCTATTTAATTTCTTCGGGAACGGCCGTATGTGGAGGAAGTGCAATTGCCGCAATTGCTCCTGTAATTAATGCTTCCGAAAAAAGCATATCGGTTTCGTTGGGGGTTGTGTTTTTGTTGAATTCTGTCGCTTTATTGTGTTTTCCGCCAATAGGGCATTATTTTGATTTAACAGAGTATCAATTTGGTTTGTGGAGTGCAATCGCAATTCATGATACTAGTTCGGTCGTAGGTGCCGCAATGACTTATGGTGAGGAAGCGGTAAAGGTTGCGACAACTGTTAAATTGGCAAGAGCATTATGGATTATCCCCATTTCGCTAGTCTCAATTTTTTTATTTAAAGGGAAAAATAATTCGATTAAAATTCTTTGGTTTATTTTTATGTTTATTGGAGTTATTTTATTGAATAGCTACTTCTCTTTTCCTAATTTATTGGTCTATTCGATTACTGAAATTTCAAAGTCATTGTTAGTGTTAACACTTTTTTTAGTTGGTTCGGATTTGTCAGTCGAAAAAATAAAGTCTGCAGGGTGGAAACCTATGATTCTAGGGGCTTCGTTATGGATCATAATTTCTGTAATCTCATTGTTGATTATCTTGTGAAGATAACGCTTTGGTTAGCAACATTCACTATCATTTGCCTGAATAGGTGGACAGGGTACTGTGCCGTATGAACAAAATACGCAGCAATCATTATTGATTGGTTTTAGAACAGTTTTACAATTTTCACATTCGTAAAAATATTGACACGCATCGGTTGGCATAGTTTCTTCCTTTTTGTGTCCGCACTCAGGGCAGGTTATGGTTGATTGTAGTTCTACTTCTGTATTCATTTTAATTTTCAATTTTTTGTGTTGCGGCTTGTAGAACACTCCAAAATGATTCTTTTGCGTGAACAAAAGAAACAAGTTCAATATTTTGGGTATTCCAATTTTCCGGAACGGTGTAGTTAAATACTCTGATATAAACTCTCCCCACTTCGATAGTTGTATTAATGGGTTCTCCCCTAACTTCTGTCAATACATCTCTGAGAATATGAGGATGTTCGTAATCATTTACCACAACGGTATCAACATATTGTTTGTCAACTATTTTATCTTCAGTAATTACGAGATTTAAATAATTGGCAGAGGCTTGTGCTTCAGTATATGTTAGTGTTACAACGACCTGCAAATTTCTTGTTGTATCATTAAAATCGGTTACAATAGCAATATTAACAGGAGGAATTTCACTTATCCTGTCTTGAAAATACTCGCGCCAACGATATCTTTTTTGCGTAATTATTTGATTTTCTCCATTTGCAATTGTTCTATCGATAGCACCACTTGGCACACTTATAATTCCACCAAGCATAGAAACAATGGTGTCATTGTCTGCAGTTCGAAAGTCGTAAGCATTTCCCATCACATTAGGATCATCGTAAATGCCATAATATGTACTATGAATATTTAACACCGCAAGTTGATCTGGGTACTCATCTATCAAGCTATCAGTAACCATATGCCCAAGTGGACATGTATAACAATATACTCCCGTAAATTCTTCTAGTAAAACTACTTTTTGCTGTGTAGCCGGAATATTGGTAATTATATAGGTTGTGTCCTTAGGCTCCGAATCGGTGGTGTTTGTTGTTGGTGGATATATGCAACTACCGTCATCTTTTTTTGCCTTAGCATTATAATTAGTTGCTAATTCATCGGTGCAACCTTTTCGATTACAGCCATATAACAATATAGTACAGAAAATAATGATAACGAATACTCTAATCATCGTTTTATCTGTTTATCGTTATGGAATGAATGTACGTTTTCTTGTTGGAGTCCTCAATGTGCAGTATGTATTGAGAAGGAGGCAAAGGACTTATATCTATTGTTTGTATAGAGCCTAGAGTGTTGTTATCAGATAGTACCAACTTACCGTTTGTATCGTACAGTTTTATAGAGCGAATAATGCTTGTACCTAAATCGATGTTTAGTCTGCTTGCTGTTGGGTTAGGATAAATACTAATTAGCTTGGGGGTATAGGTTCCGATTCCTGTGGGGGGAGTTGTAACGTAACGAAAAGTAACAGTATCTCCTCCGGTTTCGTTACCATCTTCGTAAACAAATAGTTTTAGGTACCCACTATCTACAATGTTATTAAAGGTCATGTGGCAAATAAAGTAAGCATCGCCCGCAGAGTCTGTAGGATTCATAGTAGCAGAATCGGGTGCGCTAGGGTAGCAACTCCCTAGATCACATAATGAATAGTCCCAACCGGTTGGAAAACCAACTTCCACTTTTTTCCATTTTAAGTTTAATATGCCAGAAGTTAGGTTGTTAATTAGAACTTGGTCGGAAGAATATCCCGATGCATCTGCAATTTTTTCATAATTTTTGGATGGAAAAAAATCATAATTCTGTGAAAACCCCTGAAAGAAAGCTATAAGAATAAAAATAGTTGTGGTTAGCGATTTCATCATCTTATTATTTGCTAGTTTGTATTTCATGTTTAACAACTGCATAGCCAGTTTCTATAGTTACAGCATTACCTAATTCTTCAATTGAAATTTTAGACTTATCAAAAGTTACAGATGCAATTCCATTTTCGTAATCTGCTTCGGCTTGGCTTACACCATTTCCTTGCATTAACGATAACACAACATGCTTTTCGCATCCAGCACAAGTCATACCATCGATATATAAACTACCCTTAGTTAAATTTGCAGATGAAATTTCGATATTTTTGTCAATAGAATTACCATAAAATATCGATGAATAGTATGGAAATGAAAACATAGTAATAGAAAAAAAAGTAATTCCCCAGAGAAAACCTTTCGATTGAAAAAAGCTAGGTTTTTCTTTTATTTCGCATCCGCAATCATCTGATTTAATAGGTTTATATGCTTGCCAAAATGCTAACCCTAAAGCAAGGGCAGAAGCACCCATAAGGTATATTCTGGCGGGTTCTATCCAGGAAAAAGCACTTGCGGCACCGCTTATTCCCCCAAGAAAAGCAATTACCGGACCTATGCAGCATAGAGAAGATGCAATAGCAGCAATAACGCCCGTACCTAAAAATGCTTTATTCTTTGTGTTAGTCTCCAACTGGTTCAAGAATTTGATTCTTTTTTATTTTCTCGAAAAATACCAGAAACAATGTTTCGTATTCTGAGTTGAGCGAATAGAAAATGGTTTGTGCTACTTTTTGTTTTTTGACAATGTTTCCATCACTTAATTTTCTAAGGTGTTGGGAAATACCAGGGATACTCATGCCCAAAATATCACTAATGTCGCAAACACATAGTTTTTGTTGATCCCAAAGTAGATAGATAATTTTAAGGCGAGATTCATTTCCTGCAAGGCTAAGTGCTCTGGAAAGTAAATTGATCGACTGTGAACTAACTTCCAGCTTTTCTTTACAATTATTGATTTGCCTAATATCAGCAAAAACTCGAATACAATTTTCGTTGTTCATTGTTTAAGGTTTTTTACAAAGATACTTATTTCTTATTTAAGCAAATACTTAAATATAAATTAATCAGAAAGAATTCCCCGAGGCTCTGCCTCGTGGGTTTCTGCTTCAACCTCTCCTTGATGAGAGGTCAAAACTTTGTTAAAAGTTTTGGGTGAGGTGTAGATAACGAATTTCGGTTTTTGACCATTCGGTCAAAATGAAACGAGCGAAATACCTCGATG
>JAESTK010000056.1 GCA_016763645.1 Flavobacteriales bacterium | reverse complement strand
TTATATCCAAGAAAAGTACAACACGGAAGCCAACCCTGTTGACTTCGTTTTTCATGGCGGTTCTGGTTCAACCGTTGAGGAAATTCGAGAAGGAATTTTTTACGGAGTAATTAAAATGAATATCGATACTGATATGCAGTATGCTTTTACTGCAGGAGTAAGAGATTACATGGATGACAAATCGGACTACTTAAAATCTCAAATTGGCAACCCTGACGGGGAAGATAAGCCGAATAAAAGTTACTACGACCCAAGAAAATGGATGCGCGAAGGAGAACTTTCTTTTAAAGCTCGTTTGAAACAAGCTTTCGAAGATTTAAATAACGTAAACACATTATAATATGAGCTGGTTTACAAGAATGAAAGAGGGCATTATTACCCCAACAAAAGAAAAAAAAGAAACTCCTGAAGGCCTTTGGTACAAGTGTCCCGATTGCAAACATGTGGCTCCTTCTGAAGACCACACTGAGAACTTATGGGTTTGTGGAGAATGTGGACACCATCAAAGAATCGGCTCAGAGGAATATTTTGAACTATTGTTCGATGATAACAAATACATAGAACTCAACACACTTATCACCTCATCGGACCCATTAGAATTTGAGGACACAAAAAAATATTCTGAAAGAATTGTAGCCTCGCAAAAAAAGACAAAACTTAAAGATGCTATCAGAACCTCTTACGGAAAAATTGACGGTCAAAATATCATGATTGCCTGCATGGATTTTGCTTTTATTGGTGGCTCGATGGGCTCTGTTATGGGAGAAAAGATAGCACGAGCTGCGGACCACGCATTAAAAAACAAATCTGCTTTTATGATTATCTCAAAATCTGGTGGTGCGAGAATGATGGAAGCCGCGTTCAGCTTAATGCAAATGGCAAAAACATCAGCGAAACTAACACAATTATCCAAAGCCAAATTACCGTACATTTCAATGCTTACAGACCCAACTACTGGTGGGATTACAGCTTCGTTTGCTATGCTTGGCGACATAAATATTGCAGAGCCAGGAGCGCTAATAGCTTTTGCTGGTCCAAGAGTTGTAAAAGAAACAATTGGCAAAGATTTACCTGAAGGATTTCAAACATCTGAGTTCGTTTTAGAACATGGTTTTTTAGATTACATTGTTGAACGAAAAGATCTAAAAAAGAAGGTTAGTTTATCACTAAAACTATTTGCCAACTAATTTCTTGCGCATTTAATTAAATAACTTACCTTTGCACACTCAAGAAAACACACGAATAAACTTTTATACACATGTACTTAACTTCTGAAATTAAAAAAGACATTTTTAAAAAACATGGTTCTTCTGATAAGGATACTGGGAAATCAGAAGGTCAAATTGCCTTATTTACGCACAGAATTAGCCATTTAACTAATCACCTTAAAGAAAATAAAAAGGATTTTGGAACTCAAAAATCTCTTTTAAACCTTGTAGGAAAAAGAAGGAAATTACTTGACTATTTAATGAACAATGATATCGAAAGATACAGAGCTATAGTTAAAGAGCTAGGGCTTAGAAAATAAAAACGTAACAAAAGGCAATTTTTTAATTGCCTTTTTTGTTTTTACACATTTACATAAGAATACACACACATTTATATACACACAATTTACACACATTTATTATGAAATTAGGAATTACACAAACCATCGATTTAGGTGATGGAAAAATTATTGAAATTGAAACTGGGAAATTAGCAAAACAGGCAGATGGTGCTGTTGTAGTTAAATCTGGGGGAACTATGCTATTAGCTACAGTTGTTTCTAGTAAAGGCGCAAGAGAAGGTGTTGACTTCTTACCTTTAACTGTTGAATACAAAGAAAAATTTGCTGCTGCTGGAAAAATACCAGGAGGGTTTTTAAGAAGAGAAGCAAGACCAAACGATGCCGAAATACTTGTCTGTAGATTAATTGACAGAGCATTGAGACCTCTTTTTCCAAGTGATTATCACGCAGGTACCCAAGTGATGATACAAATGATTTCTTCTGACGGAGAAACAATGCCAGATTCTTTAGCAGGATTAGCGGCTTCTGCTTGTATCGCAGTTTCAGATATTCCATTTGACGGACCATTATCTGAAGTAAGAGTTGCTAGAATTGATGGAAAATTTGTTGTTAACCCTTCTTATACTGAGCTGCAAACTGCAGACATGAATATTATTGTTGGTGCTACAATGGAGAACATCATGATGATAGAAGGCGAGATGAACGAAGCTTCTGAAGCTGACATGCTGGAGGCTATAAAAGTTGGTCATGAAGCTGTTAAGATTCAATGTCAAGCTCAAATTGATTTAGCGGCACAGGTTGAAAAATCTAAAGTGAAAAGAACTTATTCTCACGAAACTAACGATGAGGATTTAAGAGTGGCAATCAAAGCTGCTTGTTACCAAGGATGCTACGATGTTGCCAAACAAGGCAACCCAAGTAAAGTAGAAAGAAAAGAAGGTTTCTCAGCAGTATTAGCTGCATATAAAGAAACGTTAAGTGAAGACGAAATTAAAACTGCTGGCGACTTAATTGGCAAGTATTTTCACGATGTTGAAAAAGAAGCTGTACGTAGAGTTGTACTAGACGAAGGAGTTAGGTTGGATGGTAGAGAGATGAATCAAATTCGTCCTATCTGGTCTGAGGTAAGTTATTTACCTGGTGCTCATGGTTCTGCTATTTTCACAAGAGGTGAAACTCAATCATTAACAACTTTAACTCTTGGAACAAAAAGAGACGAGCAAATGATTGACGGAGTATTTATCTCTGGAACAGAGCGTTTCATGTTACATTACAACTTCCCTCCTTTTTCAACTGGAGAAGAGAGAATGAACAGGGGCACAAGTCGTAGAGAAGTCGGGCACGGTAACTTAGCTCAAAGAGCTTTAAAACCAATGATCGAGGCAATTCCTGACAATCCTTACACAGTAAGAATTGTATCAGAAATTTTAGAATCTAGCGGTTCTTCTTCAATGGCAACTGTTTGTGCTGGCACGCTAGCTATGATGGACGCAGGTTTACAAATTCCGAAACCAGTTTCTGGTATTGCAATGGGATTGATTGCTGACGATAAAGGAAAATATGCTGTTCTTTCTGACATCTTAGGAGATGAGGATCACTTAGGAGATATGGATTTCAAAGTAACTGGAACTAAAGATGGTATTACTGCTTGTCAGATGGACATCAAGGTTGACGGACTTTCTTACGATATATTGGAAGAAGCGATGAACCAAGCGAAGGAAGGTAGATTACATATTCTTGCTGAAATGGCTAAAACAATTGCCGAAACTCGTCCAGAATTACAACCTCATATTCCTAGAATTGTTTCAATGATAATTGCTAAAGATACTATCGGTGCATTAATTGGCCCTGGTGGAAAAGTAATTCAAGAATTACAAGCTGAGACTGGAACGACAATTACAGTTGAAGAAATAGATAACAAAGGAAAGGTTTCTATCGCTGGAGAGAACGCTGATATTATCGAAGATACGATCAAACGAATTCAAGGAATTTGTGGCGTTGTTGAAATAGGTAAAATCTACAAAGGAAAAGTAAAAGCTATACAAAGCTACGGAGCGTTCGTTGAGATACTGCCTGGTAAAGATGGTTTACTTCACATCTCTGAAATTGAGCACAGAAGATTAACAGATGTTTCTGAAGTGTTGACAGAAGGTGAAATTATCGAAGTAAAACTTATAGGAGTTGATGATAGAGGTAAAATCAAGCTTTCTCGTAAAGCTTTGTTGCCAAAACCAGAAGCTGCTACAGCAACCTCAGCTGAATAGTTAGAATCACATACTCAAATTATAGAAAAGACCTCTTAGCGGAGGTCTTTTTGGTTTTAGGTCGAACTAGTCTTTTTTCCACGGTATTCTTCCTAAAAGAGTTATTGATGGGTTAAAATTAAGCATCAAGTTATTGTTTAAAGGAATAATAGGCAAAAAAGGATTCAACACTGATGTCAAAATAGGGTAGCCAAAACCTGGTTGGTAATACACCCCGCCTTCTGTCAGACCATCTTGCTCGCTATAACCGAAACTTGCTATCGGATTAAGTACAATGTATTTCCCTAAATTGAAGCGGAACGAAGCATAAACCCTCCCATTAAAATTGGTACGTGTACCATCGTACAATTCTTCTCGATAATCATCATAATAACGCCCCTCGATGACATACGAACGATTTTCCTCAATGCGAACATGACCAAATGTTACACCGATATTAAACCAGTTTTTGCGCTTTGTCAAATTATTGGTTTCTAACCCAATTTTGTAATAAATACCTCGTTGCTGAATATCTAAAATAGTTAAAAAAGTATTTTGAGAAAATGAAGAATAACCAAATTCTACGGGAATAGAAAAGTATTTATGAGGAGTTACTTTTGCTGTAAGTTCAATTAACCCACCTCGCAAAAAATATGCATACGAGGTTATGCTGCGAGACATTACTGGTCCAAAAGTAATTTCGCGCAACCCCCAGTTTTGAGAATAACTAACATTTGCAGAAAGCAAAAAAACAAATAAGATGCTATAGCAATACCTCAAGCACATAATTAAAATAGCTTATTCTACCCTCTCGAAACAACTCATCTTGATAATATTGAGTCCCTCTATAAGGTGATTTCACGCTGTCGACCCAGATATCAATAACATAGTTACATTTCGAATCTTGGTAATAAAAAGAACGAGTATAATAGAGAGTTATGGTATCAGTTCGTAGCGCTGATTGAATGGTATAGGTAACTTCATCTAGGTTCATATCAATTGGCAAATGATAAACCTGATAACTGTACAAAGTATCATCCCTTTCTATGTGTGGCAACACTTCTCCTGATTTCAACCCACGAATTATTAACGATTCTACATTTACTGCTGTATCATAGCCTCTCCTATTGGGAGTCTCAAAAATAGTATCAGAAATCGAAAAAACTATAATAGAATCATTTGATAGCGAATCGATAAAAAAGGCTAAATCGACAACTGGCTCCTTATCGGGATGACACACATATCGTTTGCACCCACTTGTTATCGCAATCAAAGCAATCAAACACGTATAAACCAGCCTCATTAGTCATTTGAAATCACTGTCATCTCCTCAATTAAATGTCCAGCACCAGCGTATTTGTCGATAATAAAAAGTACGTAATTTATATCGACCAAAATATTTCTACATCGCTCTGAGTCAAACATCATATCACTCATGGTACTTTCCCAGCTTCTATCGAAATTCACTCCTATTAAATGTCCTTCTCCATTTATAACAGGACTCCCTGAATTACCTCCTGTTGTATGGTTAGATGCTGTAAAACACACCCTAACTTCTCCGTCTTTAGCATATTTTCCGAAATCTTTTGCCTCGTAAATTTCAATTAGTTTTTCGGGAAGCACGTAATCTAAGTTATCTGGGTCGTACTTTTCCATAACGCCATCCAATGTGGTGTAGTAGTTATAAACAACTCCATCGCGAGGTTCAGAACTTGCTACTTGTCCATAAGATAAACGCAGTGTACTATTAGCATCTGGATAATATTTTTTCTCGTTAGGTAACAAAATTTGCAGTCCCTCAACATAGAACTTACTCAATTGTTCAATCTGGTGGGCATATTCTATGTGTTTTGGCTTTACCTCTTTGTAATATGCTGTAGCAAGGGCATCCATTACTTGATAGCCAATGTCTTTTTTTAATGTTGCTGCAGCTGACTCATCCATATTGTTTAAAATATCAGTACACTTCTCTTGGTTTACGAACAAGGTTTTTGCGTATACGTAATCAACAAACTTTTCATAATCCATTTTAAACTTCCCCTCTAGCAATGCAAAAGCATCACCATGTAAACTTTTATCTACATTTTCGTAATAGATTTTTAAAAGCTCAGCAAATAATTTTTTCTCTGTTGGCAGGTGCATTTTCTTGAAGTATTTCTTGTTTTTCAATTTTAGCTTAGCAACCGCCTTATTTACTTCTTCTTTGTTTTTACTACTTGATAATAACTGTCCAACAACAGAGCGAAAACCGACAGTAAAGTTTAACATATCAGGACCTGAGTAATACATTAACTCCAAGAAATAAGATCTCGCCATATCGTATTTCTCAAATTCCTTGTACAAATTTTCGAACTGCAGAATTATATTTCCATACTTTTCTGTATGCGGTGGACTATTTAATGCCGCGTCAGTAAATTTTTTCTCCAAATTTTGTTTTACAACAATTGCGTCAAGTTTATTTAACCCTTTTATTTCGCCTTTAAATCTTTTGTATGAATTGCTTACGCTTTTCTTTTTTGGCGAATATTTCAGTTTAACTCCAGCATCAGCTTCCATAGCAGCCTCTAAAATAGTAAGCGTTTTATCTCTAAACGCTATTCTTTGAGGATTATGAACATTAATTACATAGTCTAAGGCATATGAAGACAAGTATTCGTTTGTTCTACCTGGAAATCCGAAAACCATAGTGAAATCTCCCTCTTTAATTCCTGCAATATTAACAGGTAAATGATGTTTTGGCTTATAAGGCACATTACTTGGAGAATATTTTGCTGGTTTATTTTCGGCATTGGCATAAATTCTAAATAGCGAGAAATCGCCAGTATGTCTTGGCCACATCCAATTGTCGGTGTCCCCACCGAACTCACCAATAGAAGCTGGAGGCGCACCAACTAAACGAATGTCTGTGTAGGTTTCAGTAATGAACATATAATACTGATTCCCGTAATAAAATGGTTTTATTATCGCTTCGTACTGGGTTCCTTTTGTTTCCGCTACACTAATTTCTTTAATGTTGTTTTTTATTTTAGTGCTTCTATCACGCGCCTTCATGTCATCCGTTACCCCATTCAAAACTTTTTTGGTAACATCCTCCATCCGAACAATAAATGTTACATAAAGCTCTTCATTTGGTAACTCTTCTTCGCGAGACATCGCCCAAAAACCATCATCCAAATAATTTCTTTCGGTTGTACTATGTGCGTGTATTTGTCCATATCCACAGTGATGATTCGTAATCAATAACCCATCTTTAGAGATAATTTCCCCGGTACATCCTCCATTAAAATGAACAATAGCATCTTTCAAACTAGAATTGTTTACCGAATAAATATCTTCTGCCGATAATTTCAAGCCTTGAGCTTGCATATCTGTTTCATTCAGTTGTTTGAGGAGCATCGGAATCCACATTCCTTCGTCAGCTTTAGCAGATAAAAAGAAAAAGGAAACAGTAAATGATAAGATAATAGGTTTTAATAGTACAATTCGCATAGGTTTGACTAGTTATAAAGTTGACGCTAAGCTAAACAATTTCAGCAAAATTTAAAATATTACCGCTTTAGATATTCGTTAAAACAAAAAAGAAATATAATCTTTGATGAAAATATTAACGATGAGTGGGCAAGATAAGATAAAGAAGGCGTTTGGTGAAAAAACATGGAATGATGTTAAAACAGAAAACTCCTGGCAGATATTTAAAATCATGTCAGAATTTGTTGAGGGCTTCGAAAAGTTAGGAAAAATTGGCCCGTGCGTTTCTATTTTTGGCTCTGCTCGAACACAGCCCGACCACGAATATTATATCGCTGCTGAAGAAACGGCTTACCAACTCACCCAACAAGGTTACGGTGTAATTACAGGTGGTGGACCCGGAATTATGGAAGCCGCAAACAAAGGTGCTAAAAGAGGTAACGGAAAATCTGTTGGTCTAAACATTGATTTACCGTTCGAACAGTTTTCTAACCCTTATATTGATCCGGACAAGCTTATTACATTCGACTACTTTTTTGTTCGTAAAGTAATGTTTGTAAAGTATGCACAAGGCTTTATTGTTTTACCTGGCGGCTTTGGCACTTTAGATGAGCTCTTTGAAGCAATTACACTAATACAAACAGAAAAAATCGGAAAATTTCCAATTATTCTTCAAAACAAAAAATATTGGAAAGGCATGTTTACTTGGATAAAAAGTACTCTTTTAGCAGAAAAAAACATTAATGCGGAAGACTTAGATTTGTTTCATTTAACAGATTCTCCAGAAGAATCTGTTGAAGTAATCAACAAGTTTTATTGTAAATTTATGTTTAAACCAAACTTTTAAAATAATTACTATTTTTACCCCATGTTATTTAGACCGCATATAATTGTACTGCTCCTTTTTGTAAACTCTTTTGTTTATGGTCAGGATAAGGAATATATTACTATCGGTGTTGGTTATGATTTGCTTTCATTTAAGGGAGACTTAAACCAAGATCAACGAATCAACTCTCTAAACAACTTTAGAGGTGGTTACAATTTTTTTGTAGAAAAAAGGTTTCTTGGGCTTGTTGGTATCTCTGCGAACGCATTGTTTGGAAAGGTTTCGCAATACGAAAATTCGTCAATTCGTAATCTCTATTTTCAATCTAAGGTTATGCAATTCGATGCAAGGCTCAGCCTCTACTTAGATAACAAGTATCTACTTGGGCACACAACCCTATTTACTCCTTTTCTTTCAGTAGGCATCGGCTATCTAAAGTTCGACCCTTATGGTGATTTGCTAGACGGTGATGGGAGTACCTATTACTATTGGAATGATGGAACTGTAAAAGATTTACCTGAGACTGAAGAAAATGAACTCACAGCCGAGGAAATTGAACGAGATTACGAATACGAAACTCAACTAACGGATGTCAACAACAGTTATTCTCGAGGAACGATGATAATTCCATTGACTTTTGGCGTCAACTGTAAACTGTCGGATAAATTTAACGCAAGAGTAGCTGGCACATATGCTATTACTGGGTCTGATTACATTGACAATACAAGTTCGGATAACAAAAAAGATAAAATTATCTCAACTAATTTTTCGCTCACATATACCATCGGAAAGAGTGAGGATAATGCACATCAAAACTATAAAGACACTGATTTTGATGATTTATTTAACGAAGATCATGATGCTGATGGCGTTATGGATATAGACGATCAATGCCAACACACGCCTACTGGGGTTAAAGTTGACGTAAATGGTTGCCCGCTAGATAGTGATAAAGATGGCATTGTCGACTACCTCGACAAAGAAGAAAATACACCAAACAATGTTCATGTAAACGAATTTGGTGAGACTATTACAGATGAAGAATTTCTAAAAAGGTCTATGTTAAGAGACTCCACAGGTTATACTCATAAAATTTTGACAGAGCACCACGTTACCAATATTGACGAATTATCCGAATTTGATAGCGAAATTGACGAGCACAACCTTCATGTAAAACACAAACCAATACCAGTTGATTTTATTTTTGCTGATTTTGATGGAGATGGTGTTATACATTCTATAGAAGTAGCTAGAGCTCTCGATGAATTTCTTGATGGCGAGTTAGACATCAGCGTGGAGCAACTCTACGACATGATAGATTTCTTTTTCGAACAGTAATTACTTCCTCATTTTACTACCAATCAAATGTCTCGGAGCGATATTTCTCCCTTTTTAACACATTCTTGTTTGTAAGTAGGATATTAACAACTTATTAACACATTCATATTCGGGTAAGTTTGCTGGCGAACAGATTACACACATTAATCTCAACCAAAAAACTATGCTTAAAGGTCTTATTTTATTTTCCAACTTAATTCTTGCACTTATTGTCAATGTAATATTTGGCGAAGGAGTTCAGGTAACCCAAAACTCACCCAGCCAAGTTAATCCTGGTGATGAATTTATTGTAGAACTCATAATAAACAAAACCGATGTAAGTGGCTTTGCTAAAATTGTTCAAGAACTTCCCAAAGGTTTTACCGCTGAAGCGATAGAAACACAAGGTGCATCCTTTACATTTAATGATAATAAAGTAAAACTAATTTGGATGGCTTTACCTACTGGTAATGAATTTATTATAAAATATAAAATAACTGTTGGGCCAGATGTTGAGGGAAAGAAAACTATCACAGGTAAATTTGCTTACCTATATAATAATGAGAGGAAAACAATTGATCTCCCTGTTAGTGAAATTATGGTTGGGGAAGAAGAGCTAGTTGAAGAAACACCAACCGAAACAGAAGAAGAAACTATTGTCGAAGAAACTACACCGACAATTCTTGAACCTGTGATGGCAGAAGCTGTAGAAACAACCCTAGAACCTGTAGTTGAGCAAATTCCGTTGCCTATTGTATCAGCTGAACGAAAAGTAACAGATATGGGCGATGGAACTTTCAAAGTCGAGATAAATATTAATCAAAATGGAATCGATGGATTTGCTAAAGCACAAGAACAGTTACCATCAGGAGCGACAATGGCTAATGATATCGAAACCAAAAATTCCATTTTTTCTTATGTTGACCAACAAGCCAAATTTGTTTGGATGAGCGTACCTAAAGACGATCCTATTTATATTTCATATACCGTAACTGGTAACAACTTAACAGCTGCCGAACTTAGAAATATGGACGGAAATTTCGCATATCTTTTTAATGAAGAAACAATGAAAGTAAAAATAATCGCCAGCGAAGAACAGCCACAATCAATTGAACCATTAGTAGAAACCGTTCCTGAACCAATTGAACCCGAATCAGTGGCAAAAATTGAGGCAGAACCAATTGCTGAAACCGCAACTGAACCTATTGAGACTGAGCCTATAGTTGAAGTGACTCCAGAGCCCATAGAAGAAACAATTCCAGAACCAACTACCTCGATTCCAGAGCCACAAACTGGTGTATTATATAAAGTGCAAATATGTGCTGGACATGATCCTGTTAACACCGACCCCTATTTTAAATCGGCTTTTAGTTTTTCCGAAGGACCCATAATGTTAGAGAATCATGAGGGCTGGATAAAATATACAATCGGTGGATTTGACACTTACAAAACTGCCAGGGAAAGGAGAAGCGTGGTAACAGCAGGTTACGAACTTCCTGGGCCTTTCGTGTCGGCTTACAATGATGGGACGCGAATAACTGTGCAAGAAGCCTTAATGATAACAAACCAACAATGGATTCAGTAATTGAAAATTGGTAGTTTTAAATAATTTTACTAATTTTAGTACAAATATTAAATTGAATTGCCATACTTTAGTTTGTTACTTTAATTAACTTTATTAAAACCTTTACAGGTTATTGGCGTACAAAGCGGATTGAAATTGCTCAAAGAGTAGTAAAAATGGTGAAGAGAGTTGTATTTACAATATTAACTTGTGTGTTATGGGGAGGAGTTACCTTTGCCCAGGATTCTAATAGTGTTAAAACGCCAACGCCCCCTGTTGGTGTTGTTTTTAAACCTACGATTGGAGTTGGGACAGGTATGTTCACTTTCTACGGTGACATTACCTTAGGGCAAAAAACAAACTTACCTATTATAAGCAGAATCGGCTATGACCTAAGAGTAACTCAGCCATTAACCGAGTATTTAGACATGAATTTTTATGTCTTATTCGGGCAATTAGGTGCAAATGAGCGTTCGTTGACTAGAAACTTAAATTTCGAATCAACCATTAGAATGGGTGGAATTGCACTCTCATATAATTTCAATCATGCATTACCAAAAGATAGACTAATAGACCCATACATAATGGTAGGTATCGAATCTTTTGAATTTTTATCGAAAACTGACTTGTATGACGAACATGGCAATATGTATTATTATTGGTCGGATGGCTCAATACGAAATATAGATGAAGCCGACCCAAATGCAGATGATGCTATTCGGTTAACTCGAGATTATACTTACGAATCTGACGTTAGAGAATTAGATATCGATGGGTTCGGAAAATATCCTGAGCGTTCATGGGCTGTTCCTATTGGAGTCGGAGCTAACTTACACGTCTCAGAACGAGTGAAATTTAGAATTGGAGCGGCAATGCACTTTACGTTTACCGATTACGTTGATGGAATTACTGACCAAAGTATCGGAGATAGAATTGGAGACGCTGCCAACGACAAATTTTTATTCACTTCATTTAATCTTAATTACCAAATTGGTGTTGAGCCTACTTCAGTACTTGAAGAAGGATTTGATGATTATGATTTTAGAGATATCGATACTGATGATGAAGATTTAGATTTAGTACGAGATTTTGAAGATGATTGCCCTGGCACCCCTGCAGATGCCATTGTAGACGATAAAGGATGTCCTCTTGATGGCGACAAAGATGGAGTTCCAGATTATTTAGATGATGAACTAGATACACCAGATAGTTCTTACGTTGACCTACATGGTGTCGCTATTACAGATGAAATGATGCAAGCATGGAATGACAAATACACAGATTCTACTGGTGCACATTTAGACATAAACGTGGTTGAACGACCGATTTCTAGTTCAGATAAAATTGAGAGAAAGATTAAGAAAAAATATCAATTAATTGTTAAGTCGGAAGGAATTCAAGCAGAATTAACTGAAAAAGAGGCTCAACATTTACTAAGTATGCCTGGTATAACTATGGATACAGATAAAGATGGTAACATGGTTATAGTTGCTGCCAGCTCGAATGATTTGAATGAAATTACTAGACGTAAATTAGAACTCGACAAACAAAATATTTCTAGTGAAATTGTCGAAAATAAACCAGACAGATCTAAAGAAGCTGTACCAGACGACCAATTACCAGACGTAAAAGAAGAAACACCTACTCCTGATGACGAAACCCCTGGCAGTACAACTGCATCAATACCTAGTGACGGCTTAATATATAGAGTTCAATTAGGGGCATTCTCAAGAAAACTATCTGATGATATTTTCAAAGACCTACCCAATTCATTTAGCTATACTTCATCTGAAGATGGATTAACAAGATATTTCACGGGCTCTTTTGGTAATTATAAAGAAACTGCGAATCACAAAATAAACATGATAGAAGAAGGCTTTGAAGATGCATTTATTGTTTCATTTAAGGATGGAAAAAAAGTACCATTATCATCTACAGGTAGTGCGACACCAATAAATAAACAAGTTGATATCGATGACCAAATTTCTACTTCGGCTAGCGATGTAAAGTTTAGAGTTCAGGTGGCAGCTTATGATGATGAAATACCTGCAGATGTATTATCAAAGTTATTGCAACTCGATGCAGTTGAGCAGCGTAAAAGCGATGATGGTCAAACTAAGTTTATAGCAGGTATATTTGACACCTACGAGGAAGCGCAACAGTATGCTACAGAATTAGTAGGTGAAGGTAACGATGGGGCGTTTGTCGTAGGAGAGCTCAATGGTAAACTTATATCTTCAGACGAAGCATTGGAGCTTCAGAAGTAAACAACTTACTCCTTCTTTTCTGTGTACTAATAAAATATATTCTACTCTACTTGTTGTGGTACATAAAAAAGTCTCGCCAAATTAGACAAGACTTTCAAATAAAGAATTTCTTGGACACTATCCTCGAGGCAGAGCCATCGAGGTATTTCGCTCGTTTCATTTTGACCGAAGGGTAAAAAACCGAAATTCGTTATCTACACCTCACCCAAAACTTTTAACAAAGTTTTGACCTCTCCTCAAGGAGAGGTTGAAGCGGAAACCCAC
>JAESTK010000055.1 GCA_016763645.1 Flavobacteriales bacterium | reverse complement strand
TTTAACAGAGCAATTAATGGGAAAGTCGCAAGAAACATTTGGTAAAAAAGAAAAAGAAAAAAAACGTGCTAAAAAGCGTAAAGAGAAGTTAGAGAAAAAGGAGATGCGCAAAGGAAACAATCAAAAAGGCGCTGCCTTTGAAGATATGATTTCTTACGTTGACGAAAACGGACATTTATCTGACACCCCACCAGATCCAGCAAACAAAGCCGAAATTGATGCTGAAGATATTGTAATTGGTATTCCTAAAAAAGAAGACGTAGAAGACGTACCTAACGAAGGGAAAGTTGCATTTTTCGACTCATCAAAAGGATATGGATTTATTAACGACCTTAATTCTGGAGATAAATATTTTGTTCACGTTAGTGGCTTAATTGACGAGATTCAAGAAAATGACAAAGTAACTTACGACCTCGAAAGGGGTGCAAAAGGAATGAATGCGGTTCGGGTTAAGAAAATTTAAACTTCTCAATTACCATAGCTTAATTATTAAGCATGCTCAAACTTCAATTACCCACCGACCCTAAATGGGCGAATGTTGCAGAGGGCAACATAAAAGAAATATTGATAGATCATGCTTTTTGCGAACAGAAAGCAGCATCTAATGCTATTTCTATCATCACAAAATACCCTGAATATTCTGAGTTAGTCGAAGCGATGTCAGCTTTGGCGATAGAGGAAATGGAACATTTTAGGACGGTTCATGAAAAAATTACTGAACGCGGCTGGAAATTAGGGCGAGAACGAAAAGACAACTACGTAAACGAAATCGCTAAATTTTTCAACAAAAGTGGTCATAATAGGGAAGAAACCTTAGTTCATAAACTCTTATTTGCGGCAATGATTGAAGCAAGAAGCTGTGAACGATTTAAAGTGCTCTCCGACAATATTGACGATAACGAATTAGCCGAATTTTACCTTGATTTAATGATTAGTGAAGCAAACCATTATACTATGTTTTTAAAGTTTGCACATCAATATGGTGATGCCATTTGCGATGTTGATGCAATTTGGAATGAATTCTTGAAATTTGAAGCCGAGGTCATAAAAAACTACGGAACTCAAGAGAGAATTCATGGTTAATCATTCAATTTTTCTCGCCAATCTTCAGGTATTAGCATCGACTCATTTGCCACATAATTAAACCCAACCAAAACGGTTTCTCCGTTGCACATTTCAATTCTAGATCCATTTTCCAGTTTCCAAATAGTGTACGAAAGAATAATGCTTTTAGAGCCAATTTTAGAACAAACAGTATCAACCTCAATTTTATCATGTAACAATATTGGTCGTAAATAATTTGCTTCTGCCCTTGCCAAAATAAGCCCTTTAGATTTCCAATCGATAGATTCGCCCAACACTTTATCAAAAAATTGAATTCTTGCTTGTTCAGCATAAGTCAGGTAAACAGCATTATTTACGTGCTTAAAACTATCACAGTCAGCAAATCGAACTTGTATAGGAGTGGTATGCATAACAGAATTTTTGGTAAATATATCAATGAAACTCTCTCATTTAGTATTGTTATAAATTAATTCGAATGTTATATTTGCGCAAAACGAAAACTAAGATGAAAGAAGTAGCACTATCGGCAAAACACATCTCATTAGGCGCAAAAATGGTTCCCTTTGCGGGATACAATATGCCTGTTCAGTACACCGGAATTAATGACGAACATGTTGCCGTGCGCAACAGTGTTGGAGTTTTTGATGTATCGCACATGGGTGAATTTATTTTAAAAGGTGAAAATGCTCTCGACTTAATTCAACGAGTTACATCTAACGATGCTTCTAAATTAGTAGATGGAGGAGTTCAATACTCTTGTTTTCCGAATGAAGATGGAGGAATTGTTGATGATTTATTAGTCTATCGAATTGATGAATTAACCTATATGTTGGTTGTTAATGCATCAAACATTGATAAAGATTGGGCGTGGGTTCAGAAATACAATACAAAAAACGTTGAGATGCACAACATTTCTGATAAAACTTCATTGTTGGCAGTTCAAGGCCCTAAAGCTATCGAAGTTTTAAAAGGCCTGACTGAAATGAACCTTGAAGAAATGAAGTATTACACTTTCGAAAAAGGAACATTTTGTGGAATCGATAATATTTTAATTTCTGCAACTGGCTATACTGGTGCTGGAGGTTTTGAGATCTATTGCGAAAACGAACATGCAGATAAAATTTGGGATGCCATTTCTGAAGCTGGAGCGGAACATGCAATTCAACCAATTGGATTAGCAGCACGAGACACTTTGCGATTAGAAATGGGCTTCTGTCTATATGGAAACGACATTAACGACACCACTTCTCCACTTGAAGCTGGTCTTGGATGGATAACCAAATTCACGAAAGAGTTTACCAATTCAGCCAACTTACTCAAACAAAAAGAAGAAGGAGTAACCAAAAAATTGGTTGGGTTTGAGCTAATAGACAAAGGAATTCCGCGCCATGATTACGAAATAGTTGATGCTAGTGGTAATAATATTGGAATAGTAACATCAGGTACGATGGCTCCATCGCTCAAAAGAGCAATTGGTATGGGCTATATTAACAAGGGATTTTCTAAAATTGACACCGAAATATACATTGCCGTAAGAAACAAACAGCTGAAAGCTAAAGTAGTTCGACCTCCTTTTTACAAAGGATAACTAGCTTAAACCGTCTATCGATTTTGCTAAATCCCTATCCTTTTGAGTAACTGTGTTTCCTGCATCGTGAGTATTTAACCTAATTTCTACTTTGTTGTACACATTACTCCACGTGGGATGATGATTTGCTTTTTCTGCTAGTAACGCAACTTTATTCATAAAGCCCCAAGCTTCAACAAAATTTTTAAATTCGAAATTTTCAATCAACTCATCATTTATTTCTTTCCACATAACTTTTACTTTTTTTAGGATTCTCTCAAAGATTCAATTAAATTTGAACTTGACAAAATTGACAACTCTATGAGAAAGATAATATCACTTTTTTTTGCCACATTACTTTTTATTGGATGTTCTGAAACACCAAAAAGCTCTACCGTTCGAACAGCCGAGGAGTTAGATAAAGACATCAAAACGATGTTAAACGAAGCAGAAGCAGCTGAAATAGAAATTCAAAACAGCGATTCGGAAAATGTTAAAGAAGAAGAGCCAGAAGAAATTTTGACAGACAAGGAACTAGAGGCTAAAACAGAAGAAGTAGAATTAAAAGTGCTTTCTAAAGTTACTTTTTGTGATTGTATCAAAAAACAAAAAGTACTAGACAACCAGCTTATGGAAACCGAAGATGATGCCGAAATGGATAAAATTATGGCCGAAATGGACGCCTTATCTGAAGGAGAATGCAAAAACCTGATGGCCGACAAATCTACTTCACCTGAAGATAGAGAAGCTCGAAAAGCTAAAATACAAGGTTGCTTAGGGAAATAAATCACTATAAAAATATTAAATAATACGTTCGCACCAAAATGGAGCCCACCCTTCCCGAAAAAAAACATTTCTCGTCAGAAGAAATCAAAATTTTAAACACTAGGTATCATCGGCTATCACCAGTTGAGCGAGTTGCTGAATTGTACAAAGACTTCAAGCAAGATGAAGTAATGCTAACCTCCTCTTTTGCCGCGACTTCAGCTTTTTTATTAAAGCTATTTTCTGATGTAAACAAAAGTCAAAAAATATATTTTATTGATACAGGCTACCACTTTCAAGAAACGTTAATCTACAAAGATTACCTCACTCCTCTTTACGATTTAAATGTACGTAGTGTAACTGCCGACACTTGGAAACATGAATTTACATCGAAAGACAAAACATGGAGTAAAGACCCAAATATGTGTTGTTCAATTAATAAAGTGGAACCGCTCGATGGCCTAAAAAAACTATACTCTGTATGGGTTTCTGGATTAATGGCGTGGCAAAGTAATCATCGTTCTTCTCTTGATATTTTTGAGCAACGTAAAGGAATATTAAAATTTTACCCTCTTCTTGACATAAGTAGAGACGAGCGAGATAATTTTATTAAGGACCACCACCTCCCCTTTCACCCGTTAATATCAAAAGGCTACTATTCAATAGGCTGTACTCATTGTACCCAGCCAGGAAAAGGCAGAGAAGGACGCTGGAACAACAGCCCAAAAACCGAATGCGGGCTGCATTTATAGCGGAATAAAAAATTAATTCCTTGTAAAAGTATTTCCATCGGCTTATATTTGAGTGCATTAGCAATCAAATTATGGACAACATTAAAGTATTACTAGTTGACGACCATCAAATTATTAGAGATGGCATAAGAGCATTACTCTCTTATACCGAAGGGATTGAAGTTGTAGGCGAATGTAGTAACGGCTTAGAGGCTGTTGACAGTGCAAATTCTGAAGAGCCAGACGTAATATTAATGGATATCAACATGCCAAAAATAAACGGAATTGATGCTACAAAACGGATCGTTGCTGATAATCCTGAATGTAAAATATTGGTACTTACCGTGCATGATGAATTAGCTTATATTTCTAAAATGCTTCATGCAGGTGCTATTGGTTATGTGCTAAAAACTGCCAATAAAAACGAACTCATTACTGCTATTAAGTCGGTAAGTAAAGGTGAAAAATATTTTAGTCCCGAAGTTACGGAAACTATGCTTTCTCGATTTATTGACGGGCACAAACCAAACTCTGATGTCGAAGAAAAAGAACTCACCATAAGAGAAATTGAAGTATTAGTTTTAATCTCTACAGAACTTACCAATGCCGAAATTGGCGATAAACTTTGTATTAGCACGAGAACAGTAGATGCGCACAGACGAAGCCTGTTAAGTAAGCTGGGGGCAAGAAATACTGCTGGTTTAGTTGCTTACGCTATCAAAAATAAATTTTTAGATTAGACTGCGTGTCGAGAAAAGAACTTCAAATTTCTGTTGCCCACAATAAAGCAGAGCTGCTTCAAAATGTTGTACTCAGTATTGCCGCAAGTTCTAGTTGGATCGAAACTGACTTACTTTCGTTGGTTGAGCATATTCAAGAAGAGCTTGGTAAAATAGTAAAAGCCTCTGATTTTTACATTGGATTACAAAATGAGAGCCAAGATTTAATAGATCTGTATTTTGTAAATTCCGACTCCGAAAAAAAATCTATTCATAAGCAACGCCCTTTTAGCAAGGGAATGGCTGAGCACGTTATAAAAAAGGGGAAGGGTTTATTGCTTAATCGAGAGCAAATAAAAGAACTTATTAAGGAACGTGGAATACAACATATCTCTAGAATTCCTACAAGTTGGATATTGATACCGTTGAAGTCGGAAGGCAGAACCGTTGGCGTTTTAGCGTTACGATCTTACGATGAGGATAATTATTCAGAAGAAGATTTTCAGTCCGTAAAATTTGTTGCGACTCAAGTCAGTAGTGTTGTCGAACGTCAGTTAATTCAGCAAGAGTTAATGCGTAGCGAAGATTACTATCGATCAATAACAGAAAATGCTACCGACATTGTTTTGATTCTTGACAAAGAAGGGAAAATTCAATATTCGAGTCAATCAACCAATAACATTTTAGGCTACAAACCATATTACCTACTCGGCAAAGACCTATATCAGTTTGTAAAGAACCCTGTTGAGGTGGTTGAGCTGCTTCTCGGCAACGCAGACACACATGGTCCTGACGCGACTCTCAAAGAGTTTAAATTTAAACACTTAAATGAAAATTGGGTTGATTTGGAAGCCACAACCAATAATTTATTGAATTACAAAAACGTAAACGGTATAGTAATTAATGCTAGAAATATTACCGAACGAAAGCAAATGAAGGCTTCTCTGGTGAAAGCAATTGTAAATACGCAAGAAAAAGAACGAGCTCGCTTTGCTAAAGATTTACACGATGGCTTAGGCCAAGTTTTAACAGCTGCAAAAATTAATTTAAACATCGCTCAAGAAGAGCTTAAAATTAAAGAAGGGACTAAAAGTCAAAAAATATTCGATACTATTCATCAGCTTTTAAAACAAGCTATTGCCGACACAAAAACTATTTCTCATAATATTACGCCACACCATCTAAAGGATTTGGGTTTCATAGAAACCATTAAAGATTTAAGTTTAAAAATTAGCGAAGCAACTAAAGCCGAAATTAATTTCGTATCAAACATAAAAAAATCTGGTTTCTCTGATGAAATTGATATTTCGCTCTATCGAATTATACAAGAATTGTACAACAACTCATTAAAACACGGACAAGCTACCAAAATTACGCTTGAGCTTTCTGCTAATGATGAGAGTGTAAAAATAAAATACTCCGATAATGGTAAAGGATTCAGTTACAATACTACCTCTCAAAATATTGTGGGCATTGGACTAAAAAATATCAATACTCGAGTAAAGGCGCTTTCTGGCGAAATTTCTATCGCCTCTGAAGAAAATTTCGGATTTCGGGTAATGCTTAGCGTTCCACTACATTTTCTGTAACGTAACTTTTTTATAGGTGAAAACACCTATACGAAATTTATTTTTCACCTAAATTACAGCTCTTATTACCTATTTTTTGCTCTGGTCGCGTAACATTACCTAAACTCGTAATTGGAAAACAAAGAAATGCATACTACAGAATTAAATAGCGACACTCAAAATAATGTATATGATGCGCAGTTTTATTCTGATTTTTCGATATTTAGACGAAAGCAACCTAAACAAGAACGAACTGGCTACGAAATAACCCTGTTAATTGCTTCCTGGACGGGCATCCTAATTTTTGTAGTTAGTTTGTTGTTGTACTTTTTTGAATAAACGATTAGACTCCAAAATTTCCTGGTTTATTCAACTTAAACCCGATTGACTTGCTCCTCAGTCGGGTTTTTTAATTCTACAAAAACAAGAATCTTACTTTTGTAGTGATGAACCATTTATCGACTTTATGTTTAATTGTGCTGCTCTACGGTTGTTCGGGAGAAGAAACTCGAAAGGCTCAGCAAAAACCAAAAATCAATAAAAAAGCTAACAGGGGCGAATCGGTTACTCAACCTTTAATTAACGAAAGTCACAACTATATTACAGACGAAACTGTTGTAAAACGGTTAACCGCTTACGGAAAGGAAAATCTCGAAACAATTGTTCTAATACAAACATCGAAGGGAGACATAAAAATTAGACTATATAAGGATACTCCACTGCATCGAGCTAATTTTATAATGATGGTAAAAGAAGGTTATTTTGATGGAACCGTTTTTACACGAGTTGTAAAAGATTTTATGGCGCAAGGCGGTGGAACTTATGATGAAACCCACGCGATGCTGAAGCGAAAAATTGGTAATTACTCAATCCCCGCTGAGTTTACTAAAAACCGCTACCACAAAACAGGAGCGATTGGTGCTGCACGTGGCTACCTTAATAATCCTGAAATGCGCTCTGCACCTTATGCTTTCTATTTTGTTGAAGGCACTACCTACAAAGAAAAATTATTAGACCATTACGAAGAAGAAAACAATTACAAGTACCCAGAAGCACATAGAGAATATTATAAAACTAATCGTGGTGCCGCGCACATAGATGGTGTACACACCGTTTTTGGGGAAATTATATCTGGCTATTCCGTAGTTCCAAAATTAACAAGCGTAACTACCGATAGCCGAGATTGGCCCAATACCGATTTGTTTATTATAGAGGCGGTGGTGATTAAATAATAAAGAAAATCTAATTCGAACTTCGAATGCGATTAATATGACGTTGGCAAATGTGATGCACCTTAAGTATGACGAAAAACTAGATACCTATACGAGTGAACAACTCTATGCGAGATTAGTCTCACAAATGAGATTGTTTAATCAGGAGCTTTGGACAGTTTCTGATATTGCGAAGCAATGGAACAGATATGAGCCTGATGCCCCGATGGATGTTTTTATTATCTCAAAAGATTTAAAAAATCAGAATATGAGATTGAACGAGATGGTGTTCTTTTTGAATTAAATCATATTCGTAAGTTCAGATACTAACTTATGTCTAATAGAAGAATACAAGTCTTTAAATAGATAATAGTTCATATATATGTAAACGGGTAATTCATCAAATCCTTTACCTGGAATAATGTCTTTTCCTTTAAGGGGAAGAGTATTAAACTGCTCAATATTAGGTTTGTAACCCTCAATCGCGTTTTCGATAGTTGAAATAGGGTCACCATATAACATTGTTATCTCCTTAAAATTTTCATCACCTCTAAGTTCCTCCCACATTTTAAGTACTCGATTACTACCGCTGTAATTAACTCCTGTAACATTGGCGAAGGAAAAGAAAGTCTTTATCAAGCGATGGGTACATGCGTCTTCATGCTCTGGGCTCGCTTTCCAGCCCTGAAGCTCACTCCTGCAAATTAGTTCGAGCTCCTTATTACCACGCTCTTGAGAAATTTTTAACACCTTGGGTAGATGAGTTGAAAAATATTGAGATGAATCACTAATTGCGCTAATTATGTCGATTATTTCCGACTTAAGTTCGTCAGTATTTTGCATGACCTTAAGAGACCGCAGCCAATCACTCACTTCAATTACTTCTCTTGCTGATGCTTCCTCATTTGTTGACCCCCTCCTTAAATACACTTTTCCAACCTCAAGCCCTTTCATTTTAACAACAGGTGTAATCGGTTCTGCATATTTTGTTACTGGGATTTTCACAATACCGTAATGCTTATCATCATACTCAAAAGAATAGTAAGAGAACTTGGGAATTGGATAAACTTTGTTCTTAATTTTTGATTGGAATATGCCCTCATCCAGAAAAGTATCTAGTCCCATCAACTCCTTTTGTTTGGAATTATCATCAATGCCAATAATTATGTACGAGCATTTTTCTCTCACAGTGTTGGCAAATGAAACTATGTCTTTGACAAATTTAGCTGTTCCATTTCCGCTCTTGTCGCCAATTAACGCATACTGAATCCGCTTAAAATCAAGCGTATAGCTTTCGGTCTGGGAAATTAATGATTTGAATAACTCGTTGTCCATATTCTCCAAATTTACTAAATTTGGCTAGACATGCGTAAACGAGGAATATGGTATATTTCCTTTATGTTGTTACTTTCAAAACTAAACAAAAAAGTATTAAAGTTTAATCACCTTCTCTGAAAGAATCTCTCTTTTTTGAGTATTAATTTTCAAAATGTATTCACCAATGTTCAACGGAGAAATCGAAAAAGTAAACAAGTTTTCACCTGCTTTTACTTGGTCAACATATAATTGCTTAATCAAAGAACCTTTTATGTCGAATAACTCGATGTAAACAACTTCTTCTTTTTCCATTTCAAAAACTACGCTTACAATGTCACTCGAAGGATTAGGAAAAACACTGTTTTTAGGGGCCGTTTCTATAAACGAAACCGAATCAGTGAGGCTACAGTTTTTCTCATCCGTAATAGTAACGGTAAAAATTCCTGCAGGTAAGTTGTCTACAATTTCACTGGTTTGTGCGCTTTCATCGCTCCAAATTATGGAATATGGTTCGTTGCCGCCTTCAATAGATAATGTAGCAGAGGCATCTCCACTTCCGAAATTGCTTTGGTCTGTAGAGTCTGTTATCGAAGCGACTAACGGATTGTCTTCAGAGGTTAGTAATTCAGAAGCCCACGTGTAGTTATTTCCATTACTTCGAGAATAATAACCAGCAGTCCAAACCTTACCTAACTCATTATACTTTCGTTGAATCCCAAAATAATCGCCCCAACGTTCGGGCCCGTTTAATCTATCGATTGAGCTTTCTCCTTCCTTTAACGAAATTCGTTCGGAGTATTCACTAGCCGAATTATACATAATTGCAGAAACGCCCGCCCAGTGCCATGGTGAAGTATGGTTAAATGCGATTACAGATTGTCGACTGCATTCTTCATTTCCTGTGTAGGCGATATTCGGATAACCGAAATCTAATGTATCATCAGATAAAATTGTCCCAGTAAAAACAGGTGAGTTTTCTGTGTCGAGAATAAAACCATGGTAAACTCCGGCATAACCTGTAGCTGGATTTATGGTATTAGCTACATATTGTATTTCTCCATTTTCGATAAAAGCACCCAAAACGCGGGCATCGTTGGTCGAAAGCGAATCTTCACCAAGTTCTTGTCTGCCAAGAGGTGGAGCGCCATAAGGTGTGTCGGTAATTCCTAAATCAATATCGAGACTGGCGTTCGAATTATTGATAGTTCCGTTAATTTCAATTAAGAAAATACTATCACTCAAATCCGTAAAATTTCTATTTGAGAGCAGATAAATACTAGAATCAGTAGGGGATGACCCACCTTGAACAGGTTGGATATTTCTGATGTTTTTTCCGCCATAAGAAATGTCTGTCCACAGTTGGGTGGTAAGAGTTGAATCTCCCGAATAGCCATTTTGTAGGTCTATTTGCCAAACAACGGTTTGAGAAAATCCAGTTTGCCAAGGTTCATTGTCACGCAATAAATTTCCAGTAAGAAAAAGTTCATTTTCAGTAATGGCAATAGCAGGATAATCTGTCCAAGTAGTATCATTTAGAGGATTGCCAGGTACTTCGTACAAATTCCATGGGTCGCTAGGATTGTTTGTAGTAGAAAAACACACGATAATTCTCATGTTGGTACTCAATCTCCCGTTAAAGAAAACGAGAATGAATCGGTCAGTAATGGGGTCGTATAATGTTTTTGGATCGTATTTATCGTTCAGCGTAAATTCAGATGAAAATGCATGTAAACTGGTACTAAAAAGAAGTGTATCGGCTTCTGTGTCGTATGCGAATATAGATGAGTTGTAGGCCGTAATCATCATCCCATTATCACTTATTGATAGTGTGTTGTCATTTGGAATTCCCCCAGCAAGGTAGTTGACAATCGTATCATCAAGTGCTTGAATGTATGTGTAAGTTGCCAACGGAAACCCATCTGTAGCGGTTAAATCACTTGTTTCGCTCGCCTCCCAACTGCTTTTGTTTTGAGTAGTTCTGGGGTACAGTTTTGCTGACTTTTTTTTGAGTTGTTGCAGTTCGAATTTTGCTGATCCAGGCGATGGCATTTCCAAGTTCGAAACCTTTGGTTGGTAATCTTCTTTAATCAGCTTTGGGTTTATTTCACCAAGTTTTTGAACGGTGAGTATTTGCTTTTTATAACTCACTTTTTCTTGCCCACTGACAGACTCCACTATAAAGAAAAGTAGAAGCAGACTACAAAATCTTGTTATCCAAAAATTGCCTCGAACCATCTGGTAAAATTAAGATTTATATAGAATATCGAGAAACTGATTAGAAATATAATTCCCAAATAGCTTAAAACTTTCATCCACATTGGCGGAATCGCATACGAATCAACATATTTTTCGCTAACTAATCTAAAGTTTACGATAGCGATTACTGGCGCAATTAAAAATGTGGACGTGCAATAATAAAATGGACACCAAGTTAAGATAACATTGCAAAAATTATCTTAGCAAAATGACAAGAAGAAAATTTACACCAATTTTTAAGCTCCAAGCGATAAAGTTGGGAGAA
>JAESTK010000018.1 GCA_016763645.1 Flavobacteriales bacterium | reverse complement strand
TATTCACGCCTACCGTTGTGTATACACGTTATAACAGATTGACAGGTATTCCATTCATGGATGTTTTTGCTGATGAGCAGTTTATGAAATCTATCGAATTGCGTGGCGAAGTTTGTGGCGTTGCATCAGAAGAGCAAGATTCTTTTGTGGTATTTGATAACGATATTTCGAACAATGCTAGTTATGTGATCATGATTGACCCACTTGACGGCTCATCTAATATCGATGTAAACGTAACCGTTGGTACTATTTTCTCCATTTATAAACGAACAACTCCTGTTGGAAAAGCAGTCACTCTTGATGATTTTTTACAGCCAGGGACAGAACAAGTAGCTGCTGGCTACATCGTTTATGGTTCGTCAACAATGATTGTGTTTTCGACTGGTCATGGGGTTAACGGTTTTACGCTTGACCCATCTATCGGTTCATTTTTGTTATCGCATCCTGACATGAAATTCCCAAAAACAGGAAATATTTACTCTGTGAATCAAGGAAACCATGCTCATTTTGACCAAGGAATTAAAGAATACATAAAATACTGCCAAGATTTAGATGATGAAAGCAACAGACCTTATACCGCAAGATATATTGGTTCCTTGGTTGCCGATTTTCACAGAAATTTAATTAAAGGAGGCATCTATTTATATCCTGGAACAACCCTAAAACCTAACGGAAAATTAAGATTGTTGTACGAATGCAATCCTATCGCCTTTTTGGCAGAACAAGCAGGAGGAAAAGCAACTACTGGAACTGAAAGGATTTTAGATATTTTACCAACTGAACTGCATCAACGTGTACCGTTTATTGTTGGAAATACTAGTATGGTGGAAAAAGCGGAAGAATTTATACGCCAACACCAAGCCTAAATTTGTTGCGCATATCAAATGACCCTAAGAGACCTCATCGAACAATATTGTGCAGACGACAAAACGCTTCAGATTATAGATAGTCTTGAGAACCAAGATTCAAGAATTCATCTTATAGGTTTAGTTGGTGCTGCTGAAGCGGTTATAGCAGCTTCTGTGGTTCGGAAAACACACGACAATCATGTCTTTATCCTTGATGAAAAAGAAGATGCGGCCTATTTTTTAAACGATATTCAAACGCTACTTGGAAAAGACAAAGTGTTGTTTTTCCCTAAGTCATATAAATTTCCTTACGCAGAAGAAAAAACGGATAACGCTAACGTGTTGCAACGTGCCGAAGTACTCAGTAAAATGGAAAAAGGCAACCGAAGTATCATTGTTACCTACCCATCTGCTATTGCAGAAAATGTTGTTACCAAAAAGTTACTCAAAAAAAATACACTCGCTATCAATGTTGGCGATAACCTATCTATCGATTTTATTAACGAATTATTAAATGATTATGGATTCGACCGAGTAGATTTTGTATATGAACCAGGTCAATTCTCGATTCGTGGTGGAATAGTCGATATTTTTTCGTTCTCGCACGACCACCCTTATCGAGTAGAGTTTTTTGGAGACGATATAGATTCTATTCGCAGCTTCAACCCTACCGACCAACTTTCCATTAAAACATTTAACCGAATTTCTATCGTACCAAATGTTCAAGATCAATTATTAAGAGAAAGTCGCGAATCGTTTTTGCAATTTATGCCCAACAACTCTACTGTTTGGATAAAAGATTATAAACTTACAATTGACCGGCTAGATAAAGAAATTCAGAAAGCCACCGCTTCTTTTGAAAAACTTAACACACAAACTGAGCATCTAAAACCTGACGAATTATTTACCACCAAAAAATTATTCAATCAACTGCTGGGTAATTTCCCCTTGGTTGAGTTTGGCAGCAAAAGCTACTTTCAATCATCGCTCGAAATAAGCTACAATCTCTCACCGCAGCCTTCATTCAACAAAAAATTCGATTTGTTAATCGAGAACTTGAATGCTAACACATCGGCAGGTTTCGAGAATTTCATTTTCGCTAATAATGCTAAACAAATAGAACGGCTCTACAACATTTTTGAAGACATTGGTGGTAAAGTAAAATTCTATCCAATAAACGAATCGATGCATGAAGGGTTTATTGATAATGACCTTAAAATCGCTTGTTATACCGATCACCAAATCTTTGAGCGCTACCACCGATTCCGTTTAAAAGAGGGTTTTAAGAAAAATGAGCAAGCACTTACCGTTAAAGAACTAACGCAACTCGTACCTGGCGATTATGTTACACATATCGACCACGGTGTTGGAAAATACGAAGGACTTGAGAAAATTGACGTCAACGGGAAACCGCAAGAAGCCCTTCGACTTTCCTATAAAGGTGGTGATTTACTGTATGTAAGCATTCACTCGCTACACCGCATTGCAAAGTACTCCGGCAAAGAAGGTGCAGAACCATCCCTACATAAAATTGGCTCGAAAACATGGAAAGCCACCAAAGCCAAGACAAAGAAAAAAGTTAAAGAAATTGCGTTTAATCTGATTACGCTTTACGCGAAACGTAAATCACAAAAAGGGTTTGCTTTCGCGCCCGATAATTATCTACAAAATGAGTTAGAAGCTTCATTTATCTACGAAGACACGCCCGATCAAGAGAAATCGACTATCGCAATCAAAAAAGACATGGAATCTGAATCACCTATGGACAGACTTATCTGTGGAGATGTTGGCTTCGGAAAAACAGAATTAGCAGTTCGTGCTGCCTTTAAAGCTGTTTGCGATAGTAAGCAGGTTGCCATTTTAGTACCTACAACGATTTTGGCTTGGCAGCATTTTAAAACTTTCTCTGAACGACTAGAGGACTTCCCATGCACGGTAGATTACATCAACCGGTTTAAATCTACAAAGGCGAATAAAGAAACATTGGCGAATCTAAATTCTGGCAAACTCGACATCATAATTGGAACGCATCGCTTATTGAGCAAGGAAACTAAATTCAAAGATTTAGGATTACTCATTATTGACGAAGAACAGAAGTTTGGCGTTGGGGCAAAAGACAAACTCAAAACATTTAAAGCAAATGTAGATACGCTTACTTTAACAGCTACACCCATTCCAAGAACGTTACAGTTTTCACTTATGGGTGCGCGCGATTTGTCCATCATCAAAACGCCACCCCCTAATAGACAGCCCGTGCAAACAGAAATTCATGGGCTCAATGAAGAAGTGATTCGCGATGCCATTAGCTACGAAGTATCTCGTGGAGGTCAGGTATTTTTCGTACACAATCGAGTTGAGAACATCAAAGAAGTTGCGGGAATGATTAATCGGCTATTACCCGATGTTAGTGTCGCGATTGGTCATGGACAATTACCTGGTGAAAAACTTGAAGAAGTTATGATGGCTTTTATCGAAGGTGAATACGATGTGTTAGTTTCAACAACGATTATCGAATCGGGGTTAGATATTCCGAATGCCAATACAATCATCATTAACAATGCTCAAAACTTTGGTTTAAGCGACTTGCATCAAATGCGTGGAAGAGTCGGACGTTCTAATAAAAAGGCGTTTTGCCATTTACTCACCCCTCCCATGATATCAGTGAGTACAGAAGCAAAAAAGCGATTAAAAGCCATCGAGCAGTTTTCTGATTTAGGAAGTGGTTTTAACATTGCCATGCGTGATTTAGATATTCGAGGGGCAGGGAATTTATTGGGCGCAGACCAAAGCGGTTTTATTTCTGATATCGGTTTAGAAACATTTAGAAAAATTTTAGATGAAGCTGTCCATGAGCTTAAACAAGAAAAATTTAAAGAACTTTTTAAGGAAGAAGAAAGCAATCTTTTTGTAAAAGATTGTCAAATAGATACCGATTTAGAAATTCTGTTACCAGATGATTATGTAAATCAAATTGCAGAACGACTACAACTTTATCGTGAACTCGATGACGTAGAAAACGAAGAAGAACTTAAAATTTATGAAGAAAGTTTAGTTGACCGTTTTGGCGAAATTCCGCAGCCAACTCTCGATTTATTCGACACACTTCGACTACGTTGGAAGGCGAAAGAGATTGGGTTCGAAAAACTAATCATCAAAAATAATAAGATGATTGGCTATTTTATTTCGAATGCTCAATCAGATTATTACAAATCTCCCGTTTTTGGAAGCATCATAAAATATGTTCAACTCAATCCGAAAATTGGCCAGCTAAAAGAACGAAACGAGAAATTAACTATGGTTTTTGATGGAGTTGATTCTGTGAATAGAGCATTAGAAACGTTAGCTCCTTTGCTTTCGGAAGTTTCTGCAATTAATTAGCTGCTTTAACCGCCTCCAACTGGTTATAGCGTTACCCCTATTGATAACTGAAAGAACCACCTCCCCTCAACCTTATTGAGGTACTCCTCCTATAAACAAGAAAAAGAACCACCTCCCCTCAACTTCGTTGAGGTACTCCTCCTATAAACAGGAGGAGAAGCCTGCGGACTATGAGTACTTCGTCTGTGAAAAAAACAGAAACTATACTGCCGCAGGTTTCCCCTCCTAAATCTAGGAGGGGTGTCCCGAAAAATCGGGACGGGGTGGTTCATTTGGAACCAACCCTACAATTTTCTTACTTTTACCTCCATAATGTTACGTATTTTATCTTTTTCACTTATTATTTGTTGCTGTCAAACTCTTTTAGCCCAAGAGTTAATCACAGACAGCACCACGGTTTTGAAAGCTGGTATTTATAAAGATTTTTTTGAGTTTAAATATAATTGTCCTAGACACGAATTCAATCATAAAGTAGATTCTATGTACCTCAAGTACAGTGATAAGAAAGGGTTAGCGTTTGCGACCAATCAGCAATCGTTATATTTCCAATTGAAAAACAAGAAAGGAGTGAAAAATTCATTCGGATTTTGTGATGGGAAAAACATCTTTATTAAAGTCAACCAAGATAAAAAAGGTAACCCTATCTTTTCTAATGTAGACCATCTAGGGAGATATGCCTTGATGTCGATGGTTACCGATTCCGAAGTTAACCCAATTGCAGTTGGTGCAGCTGGAATGATTGGTGTTGCTGCAACATACGAACCTCCCAGACTGATTCTAAAAGTGGTAAGCTTAACTACTGGAAATATTTACACACTAACTGAAAGCGCACTGAACCAAATCGTAAGTGACGATTCTAAAATTTTAGATTACGTGATTAGAGACGGAAACATCAATGAAAAACTTGAACCATATCTCTTGATGTACTCGAATCGCCATAAAAAAGATGTAAAAAATTATGATAAAATAGAACTAATTAAATCGAAAAAG
>JAESTK010000054.1 GCA_016763645.1 Flavobacteriales bacterium | reverse complement strand
TAGAAGCTGTTGGCCCTGCAATGTTATTGATAGTAGCTGAAGCAGTAACTAAACAAGTATTTGCATCTGTAATAGATATCGTAATTGTACTAGCAGCTTGCCCGCTTTCCGTTTGAGCACTTCCGCCTGAACTCCAAGCGAAAGCATACGGAGTAGTACCACCCGAAGGAATCGAAGTTGCAGTTCCGTTGGTATTTCCACATGTTTCATCGGTTACCGAAGTAGAAGCCGTTGGTCCTGCAGTATCTGTAATGGTAGCACTTTCTATAGCAATACAACTGTTATTATCGGTAACGGTAATCGTATAAGTCCCTGCTGAGAGTCCTGTTTCGGTTGCTGAATTTCCTCCCGAACTCCACGCATAAGAATGAGGAGTTGTACCCCCAGAAGAAGATGCCGAAGCAAAACCATTAGCATCGCCACACGATGAATTGGTTCCTGTAACTGTAATACTTAAAACCACAGGTTCGCTTACCGTAGCGGAAGTTGTGGTAACGCAAGAATTTGCATCGGTAATCGTTACCGAATATGCTCCAGGAGCAAGCCCAGATATGTCTTCGGTAACTGCTGCGTTGCTCCAGAGATAGGTATATGCTGTTGTTCCTCCTGATACAGTTAGATTTATAATTCCATCGCTATTGCCATTACAAGTAATGGTTGTTACAGCGGTTGAACCTGATAAAACTACTGGTTCTGAAACTGAAATACTAGCAGTAGAAGTACAAGTTGTACCATCAGTCATAGTTACAGTATAAGAGCCAGGTGCAAGTCCTGATATGTTTTGAGTTGTCGCAGAATTACTCCAAGCATACGAGTAAGGAGAAGTTCCTGAAGTAGGCGTTGCAGAAGCGGTGCCATCGCTGTTGCCATTACAGCTAACTGCTGTTGAAGTAACAGAAACTGCACAAACGGGTGGGTCGACACATACTTCGAGCGACCAACTATCTAAAGAACCACCATCTTGATCGAAGGCATCCGAAATAGTTAACGTCCAAACACCACTTGGGTCTTCGCCATTGAAATTAGAAAAGGGATTTGTTGGTTGGTAAGTTCCTCCATCGGTTGGAGGGCAAGGAATTGATGCGCCACCAGCAGCACCAGCATCATCAAAATTTAAATCGAAATTATCTAGATTTGTACAAATCCCTCCGAAAAGAGTTATAATTGTTCCACTAGGGCTTGTTAAAGTGATTGTTAAGTCGCTAATCCATGAATGTGTTCCAGTTAAGTTTAGCACATTTACATTGTTGATAACCCCACTAACAGGAATCGTAATAGTTGAAGTTACAGTTGGTGTGCCAGATGCAGATATTGCAACAGGAACATCAGTACTTGCAACTACAGAACAAAAAGAGGTAGTAAACGAGAACGTTGAGGAATAAGACCCCGAGCCACAAGCAGTGCTAACCAAAACCCTCCAATAATAGGTTGTACCTGTTGATAATACGCTAGAAGTGTAGGCATTGGTCGGTAATCCAGTCGCGTTGTCAACAATACTAGAAAAACTACTATTGGTTGAAATGTCAATGTCGTAAACTGCTCCGGCTGCAGCTGAAGCAGACCAAGTAAAATCGGTAGGAATGGCAACTCCTGATGCAGCATCGGTTGGGGTTAAGAGTGTTACGGCACTTGGAGATGGGTCAGAAACAATCAAGGTAACGTCAACAGTTTTAGTTCCAGAGGTACTATTGCCAGTAATCGTTAAAGTATATGAACCCGGAGTTGCAGAGCCAGTCCCAGAAATGGTTAAAGTTGAACTCCCTAGAGGAGTAACGGGGTTTGCAGAGAAAGAAGCTGAAGTTCCTCCAGGAAGTCCACTAACGGATAAAGTAACATCATCACTGTAGCCTCCGATCGAGCCAACATCCACAGTGTAAGTTCCATCTGCTGGAGGACAAACACTCACAGAAGTTGGCGTTACTGAAAGTGTATAATCGAATGTTGAAGCAGTAATTTCAAAGACGTTATCCGAAACATCGAAAAAAGTCCCGTTATTACACATTACCATTATAATCGCAGTAGTAGTTGCAGTATTTGGCACACTAATAGACTGGGAACCATCGTTAGTTGCACCCGAAGCCAAGGTTGTGGGAAATGTTAGACCTCCATCGGTAGATAAAAGAATATCGACATTGGCACAGGCGACAGAACCTCCATCGGTATTAGCAACGTCCCAAGTAACAGTTTCGTTGGTGTTTCCTGCCCATGTAATGCCAGTTACAGAAGGGTATGTAACTAGAAAAGGGCCAGCGCTGGCATCTGTTGTTACTGTTACTTCTTGCCAAGCATTACACCCAGCCCCAGCAGAATTATCGCGAACCATAACCCAGAAGTCCATTGTTCTAGATACGCTTGGTAATACTTCCCATGTTGGAGAAACTCCTGCAATAACGTCAGGCAGGTTTGGAAAATATCTTGTTGGGTCTGTGGTGGGAAGAAAAGTTCTAAAATTCGGCCCGCCTGTGGCTGTTGCTGAAGGGGGTTGAGTGGTAACTTCGTTGTTCATCTGTTCCCATGAATAAGTTAAAACATCTCCATCTGCGTCAGTTGCTACTGCAGTTAGCGAAAATGGCGTGCTAATCGGAATTGTAACGTTTCCGTTTGTACTTGTAACCAATGGTGCGTTATTGGTTAAGGTGGTTTTTGTTGGGCAAGCATCACCAGCTCCAGTAACAAAATTTCCAATTTCTTGCATAGAAATTCCATGAAATAAAGCATCGCTATTGTTTTGAACGTTCGGAGCGCAAATACCAGCATACCCCATAATTGAGGATGCACTGCCAGGTTCCATTGCTGTAGCACCATTTCGGTTACAACCATTATTTTGGGTATGATTCCCTCCATATTGATGTCCCATTTCGTGTGCAACATAATCAATATCAAAAGAGTCTCCAATAGGTGAACCACTTCCAGTAACACCCCCTGCTTTTATGCTATTGTTGCACGGAGATTGTAGAAAAGCAACGCCACCACCGCCAGTGCTAAAAACATGACCAATATCGTAATTTGCAGAACCAATTGTATTATCACATTCGGTTTGGTTTTCACCAAGCATAGCTCCGCCATTATTGTTTGTATAAGGGTCGGTGCCTCCATTGGTAAATATTATATTGTCGTTTCCAGCAACAATAACCATGGTTAAGGTGCCGTCTCGTTCGAACATCCCATTAACTCTGTTCATTGTGGTAACTTGAGCAGCGGCAGCAAGAGCGACCGTGCCGCCATGAAATACGGTATATTCACCAGTTGCAGCCAACGCTAATCTATAAGTACGTAGTTCACAGGAGCCAAATGATTTATTTGCAATCGTTGGATCTTTAGCCTCAACAACTCCATCGGTTAAACATTCAAATGTTTTATCTACGGACGAACGCGAGGTTTTTTTGTAATAAATAATATAGTGTTCAATATCGCCTCCGCCAAAGCTATAAGGATCGATAAAAATAGTTCCGCTAGGAGCTAAAACCATTGCATGAAATCCCTGTGGAGTAAGGTCAAGTTTTAAGTATCTACTGCCATTGTTTATAGATATGCCAGTATAGGCGCGAATTTCAGGATGTGATGTCTGAAGGGAGGGAGCCATAACTGGAGCTTCTACAATTTTAAAGGTTTCAAAACCGCCTTCAGGCAATGGGATGTCTATAAATGAGTTTGACTTTTTAATGTCGATAACAGACCTTACCGGAACCGCATTAAGCATTACCCTCATTGACGCGACATCTAATTTTCCAACACGATACTCAGTCGGAACAATATATCGAGTGCCTGTTTCAGGAATCGCTTCTTCGTTTACTTTGAGCCACAGGTTGTTTTGGTCCGTATTGTTTTGTGCAATTACACTAATACCAATAAGAGTTCCTAGAAGAAAAAAGCTTGTTTTTTTAATCATAATTTTTGTAAAAAATAATCCATCAATACATTTTGTAATCGTTTTGCGATTAACTGACGAAGAGAAAACTGTTAGGCTGCTTTTCGAGAAGGTGAAAATAAAACAACATATTTGCTGCCGCAACTGAATAATGCTTGATTATTGGATAGTGATTTTGTTATATTTTTCGCCAACTGTTAAAAAAGAACGCTTTGCACTTCTAAGATGCTGAAAGTCAATTGAAAGTTACTCGTTGAATTTGTGAATTATAAAGAGATAAATAAATTAGCGTTTCCAGCTATAATAGCAGGAATTTCGGAACCATTAATGGCTTTAACAGACACCGCTATCATTGGTCATTTAGGCACTGTAGAATTGGCTGGTGTCGGTGTGGGTTCTTCCCTTTTTCTCTTATTGGTTTGGATGCTAGCACAGACAAAAAGCGCTATTTCGGCAATTGTTTCACGTTATTTTGGTATGCAAAAAACCAATGAAATTGGGACTTTTGTTGTTCAGTCGTTGGTTTTTAACCTTGTAATTGGATTCCTAACTATTGCTGTAACGCTATATTTTACAGAATTCTTATTTTCATTGTACAATGCCGAAGGACGATTGTTGACTGTAGCAATTGACTACTACCGAATTCGAATATTTGGATTACCATTAGCATTAGCGACTTATGGTTTATTTGGCGTTTTTCGTGGTTTTCAGAACACATCTTGGGCTATGTTCATTAGTCTTTTTGGAGGAATATTAAATATAATATTAGATTTTTTACTGGTCTATGGCTTCGAAAACTTCGTACCCGCCTATGGGGTAGAAGGGGCCGCTTGGGCAAGCTTAATTGCTCAAACAATAATGTTCTTTGTTGCGATTTGGCTGCTTGTTAAAAAGAAATTGTTGCCGCTGTCGTTTGATTTTAAATTCGATAAAAACATCAAAGAATTTGTACAAATGTTTGGCAATTTACTCATTAGAACTATAGCCTTAAATACGGCTTACTTTTTAGGAACAAAGTACGCAACTTCTTACGGCCAAGAATATATTGCGGCACACACCATTGCGATGAATATTTGGTTATTTTCTTCCTTTTTTATCGATGGATACGCAACTGCAGGGAACGCCATTGCCGGAAAATTACTAGGACAGAAAAACAGCAATGGTATAGCCCAAATTGGGAAAGCTATTTATCGTATGTCGATATTGGTTGGGTTGGGATTAGGTGCTTTCTACCTTGCGGGTTATCTCTATTTTGGGCAACTTTTTAGTAACGATATAGCTGTTATTACAGCGTTTGAATCCGTATTTTGGCTTGTCATTGTTTCGCAACCTATAAACGGGTTGTCATTCGGTCTGGATGGTATTTTTAAAGGGCTTGGAAAGGCGGCCTTTTTGAGAAATACTTTATTAGTGGCAACTTTTATGGGCTTTGTGCCCACCTTGTTGTTGTTCGATTATTTTGGCTACGGATTACATGCAGTTTGGATTGCATTTTTGGTGTTTATGACCTTTCGAGCGTTTACTCTTCTGTGGAAGTTTAATAGGGATTATTCGGTGAAAAATTTCTCATGAAAATTGACCAAGTATAGTTTTTCGGTAGCACGAGTAAAGGCAGTATAAAGCCAGCGAAGGTATTCTATGTCAACGCTATCATCAGTTAAATAGCCTTGGTCAACAAAAACGGCTTTCCATTGGCCGCCTTGCGATTTATGGCAAGTAACTGCGTAACCGAACTTGACTTGTAGCGCATTAAAATAAGGGTCGGCTTTTAATTTTAGCATCCGTTCGCGCTTGTTTGGTATGTCCATATAATCTTCCATCACAGCGTTATAAAACTGCTTATTTTGTTTGGAAGTTAGTGAGGGGGTATTTGCCATGATGGTGTCAAGCAATAGTTTTACTTCATGTTCAGGCTCATCTGGGTAATCGATTAACCGAATAGTAGCCTCAACAAACCGAAGACCATATCGTTCTTCGTCTCCGCCAATTTTCATGATTTCGATTGTGTCTCCATTGGCAATAAAACCGGCCTTACTTTCTTTGGGCAGCCAGTAGTAATTGTTTCGGACAACCATCATGTAATCTCCTGCCGAAATTTCATCTTCTTGCCACCTTATTCGAGTTCTAATTTGTTGGTTAAAAATATTCGCTGTTTTGTTCGAGCGGCAAATCACAATTGTGTCTTCCCAACCGAATTGAGAATAAGCAGTTTCTAGCTCTTCTTCTAAATCGTAACCACTTACGTTTTTGACATCATCAAAATTATTGATGTCGAATTTTATTAAATCGGCATCTTCTTGCAACGTTTCTCGAATGGTAGTTGCGTTGTGTAAAATGCCAGAATTTTGTTCTTGCCGAACAACTTCGGTTAGCTCAACTTCGGCAGCCGCAACGTCATAATTCCGTTTAATATAATCAAGGTTAAGCGCGGGGCTAAGAGGTGACCCTACTGGCGGCAACTGTGCTGTATCGCCTAAAAAAATTAACCGACAACTCTTGTTGTTGTAAACGTATTTGATAACGTCTTCTAATAAACTAGAACCGGTAAAATATTCTGTTTCGCCCGAAATCATTGAAGCTTCGTCAATAATAAAAACAGTATTCGTGTGCCGGTTTGGGGCTAACGAAAAACCATCGGTGCCATCAGCTAATTTTTCGACTGCAAATATTTTTTTGTGAATCGTGAGAGCCAATTTGTGAGTATAATTAGACAAAACCTTAGAAGCTCGACCTGTTGGCGCCATCAATACAAATTCTAAATTGAGTTTTGGTAGAGATTTTACCAGCGTAATTACCAACGATGTTTTCCCTGTTCCGGCATATCCTTTTAATATCAATAATGGATTTTTAACCTTGCTAGGTAAAAACCGAGCTAAAACATCGATAGCGTAATGTTGGTCATGCGTTGGTTCGAATGGAAAATTTTGGCGTAATAATTGTGCTATTTCTTGGGATTCCACAGGTCAAATATAGACCGATAAACAGTATAAATCGATTTAAAAAAAATTGTAGATTTGTCAACCTTAGAAAAACGAATATGAAAGAAGCAATAAGTAAATTTACTTTTCCAGCGGTGCTAATGTCAATGGGATTGGGGTTGTTAATTTTAGGAGGCACTAACGACCAAAATTCATGGTTTATGATGGCAAGCGGGGCAGTACTCATCGCGGGTATTGTAACGTTATTGAATGCCTTGAATATGATAACCAAAATGCTTCGTTTAGTTATTTTAGGTGTGCTAGTGGTTTGTTCTATTGGTTTGGCATGGTTAGATTACAAATCGATTGCCGATCCAGTAGCATTTTTAGAAGAAAAAGAAAGACGTTATGAATTTGTTATCCAAAATCTGAAAGATTTAAGAGAAGCAGAATTTGCTTATAAAACTAAGTACAGAAAGTATTGTAACAATATGGACACATTGATGAATTTCTTAAAAAAAGATTCGTTGTTGTTAATAAAGGCCGATGGATATATCCCTGATGATTACACAGAGGAAATGGCGATCGACTCAGGATATTATGAAAAAGAAATTACGCTTGTAGCTGCTGCCGTTACTGTTTTTGATGAAGATTATTTATTCAATCACTTTGGTGAATTTAATTTAGATTCGTTGGCATATATCCCATTTACAAACGCGGTTAAGTTTGATGTACAAGCAGGCTTAGTAAACAAAAATGGACTAAATGTACACGTATTCCAAGCTACCGATGCGCAACCTTTTGATGTTAACGAAGTGCTTCAAGTAGGCTCAATGTCTTCACCCTCTACCAGTGGAAACTGGGAGTAACATATCTGCAATAGAAAAGACGACTATCTCGAATTTTAATTTTGTAGATGAGTCGTTCGATTCATCTAAAACAGCGCATAATTACCACCTCTCAATTGAGGTTGGATTTTCCGTTTTTGCATTTACGATTTTAGATATTCAGACAAAAAAGTATATTGCCTGGTGTTCGAAAAACCATCAATGTTCGGACGTAAAGCAACTTACTGTTAACTTAGAGGGTTACCTTCAAGAGCATCGATTTTTGACAAATGAATACCGTAGCTCAAGTGTCAGTTATTGCGATTTTCCATCAACCATAGTCCCCAATAGTTATTACAATATAGAAAAGGAAAAGGAGCTGTATACGTTTAACCATCAAGTTGATGGTGGTGAGATTTTTCGAGATCATTTATTGAACTTAGGCGCAAAACACTTGTATGCTATTCCAGAAAAATTGAATCGTTGGACAAATCAAAAGTGGCCGAAAGCAACCGTACTACATATGGGTAGTGTTTTAATTGAGCAGTTGGTCGTGTTCTCGAAATCGGTTGACAAAACTTGTGTGTGTGCCAATATACAATCCAAGTCGTTTGATTTGATTATTGCCAATAACGGGCAGTTGAAGTTGTATAATTCTTTCGAACACGGGGCTCCAGAAGACATAGCATATTACATTTTGTACAGTTTAGAACAGCTTGAAATTCGTAATTACGAAATTGAACTAACCCTTTCGGGACAGATAGAAATTAAAGGAAAACTACACGAATTATTATCAGATTACATTAAAGAAATTACATTTATAGATGGTAAAACTGGTATAATTTTGAGTAATTCGTTCTCCCAACCTACTCATAAAGGGTATAGCTTATTTAATCAGTACTTGTGCGTATAATCGGTGGTAAATATAAAGGGAGGGGTATTTATGCACCTAAGAATTTACCCGTTCGTCCAACAACAGATTTTGCCAAAGAAGGGCTTTTTAATATTTTAAGACACACCGTAGATGTAGAAGGCGCGATGGTTTTAGATTTATTTTGCGGCACAGGAAACATGACATACGAATTTGCTTCGCGTGGAGCGGCAAAAGTATTGTCAATTGATCGCAACTTCAACTGCATACGTTTTGTGCGAAAATCTGCAGGAGAATTGAAGTGCGATATCATTAAACCATTAAAATTTGATGTGTTTAAGTTTTTGGATAAATGTGACATCAACTTCGATATTATTTTCGCAGACCCTCCGTATGAGCTTGATGAAATTCCTCAAATTGCTCAAAAAGTAATGGCTAGAAATCTATTAAAAGAAGACGGAATATGTATTGTGGAACATTCTAAAAGAACAGATTTATCAGAAGAAACAGGATTCAAAAAGCTGAAAAACTACGGAAATGTCAATTTTAGTTTCTTTTCTGCGTAAATTTACGATATGGAAAAAATAGCAGTATTCCCAGGTTCGTTCGATCCCCTTACAAGAGGGCACGAATCGATTATAAAAAGAGCCTTGCCGTTGTTCGATAAAATTGTTGTTGCTATTGGAGTTAATTCGTCTAAAAATTACATGTTCTCGCTAGAGCAAAGAATCGATTTCTGTAAAAAAACATTTATCGATTCTAACATTTCTATTGAAACATATGAAGGGTTAACCATCGATTTTTGTTCAAAAATTGGGGCAAGATATTTGCTTCGAGGTTTGAGAACCTCTGCCGATTTTGAATTTGAAAGAGGCATTGCCCAAATGAACAGCTCCATGAATACAGAAATTGAAACAGTTTTTATGCTGGCCCCACCAGAATTATCCCCAGTTAGTTCAACTATTGTTCGTGACATTATAAAAAATGGTGGAGACGTTTCTCAATTTGTGCCAAAAGGAATTTCGTTTTGATTAGAGTATTTTTCACTTTTTTCGCAATCTTTTTTTCTTTTCAGAGCTACAGTCAAACTACTTTTAAAGGTGTTGCTAAAGGTTATGAAAAGTGGACTATTCGGTTAATCACCTATCAGGATTATTTTACTTATCAAGAAAAAATATTAGCGGAAACGCATGTAGATTCAGCGGGTAATTTCGAATTAAATTATGATGCTTTAGAGACAGAATTCTGTTTACTTAAAATCGGAAAAACCCTTGGTGGAATTTATGTGGAACCCAATGTAAACTACACAATCAATTTCCCGAAGGTAGATTCTATAGCAGCAAAGTATATGCAAAAAGAGAGCTATGTTACGTTAGATATTAGTTCCGACCAAACTATAGACCTAAACAAATTAACTCGAAGGTTCGATACAGAATACGGCCAGTTTACTTCCGATAATATTGTAGCATTTGTAACGAAATCTGCTAAAAACAGAGTAGATACATTTTCGTTGCATCGTACCCATGCGTACGCAGGAATACAAAATGAGTATTTTCAGAATTACATCAAATACAATTTAGCGAGGTTAAAGTTCTCCGCTCACACAAGTAAAAAAGAGTTGTACGCAGAGTATCTAAAAAATCAACCTATTTTGTACACCAACGATGCTTACATGGAGTTTATCAATCTTTTTTACACCGATTATTTTAAGACTATTCCAATCGCTAATTATGATAAATTGGTAGATGCAGTAACGGTTAAAATGGATCCTGAAGCTGTTAAGAATCTTATTAAAAGTGAAAGACATTTGGATGATAGTGCTCTAATAGAGTTGGTCTTAATTCGTTCGCTGTACGAGAATTTTCACGACCCTAGCTTTACCAGAAAAAGTATTTTATATACGTTGTCGAAAATAAATTCTACTTCTAAAATTAAGGAACATATAGACCTTACATGGAGCATTAAAAATAAATTATCTGGCGTAGAAAAGGGTAGTTACGCTCCCGATTTTGAATTGGTAGATATAGATGGTAACAAAGTTTGGCTCTCAGATTATTATAAAGATAAATACGTGTATCTCGATTTTTGGGCAACATGGTGTAAACCTTGCGTTCGCGAAATGAAACTCACTCCAGAACTGCATAAGAAATATGGAAAAGATGTAGTAATAGTGAGTATTTCTATTGATAGGAAGCACCGTTCGATGAAACGATTTGCAGAGAAAAACAAATACAAATGGGTTTTCTTGCACTATGATGGCAACGAAGAACTGAAAGAAGTTTACAAAGTGTACGCCATTCCTTTATACTATTTAATCGCGCCTGGTGGTAAAGTTATATTCTCACCTGCACCAAGACCAAGTAAAATAGAATCTAAATTTCAAAAAATTAAAGCTCAAGGTAAACCTCGGAAAAAAGCGTATGAGTTAATTAGCGATTAGCTTAAAACAACCCGTGTAATTCGGCATCTACTTTGGTAATTATTTCACCTAAATCTTCGGGCTTTTCGATAAAGTTGTTTTCATCAACATTTATCACCAATAATTTCCCTTTGTCGTAAGTTGAAATCCAAGCTTCGTAACGTTCGTTAAGACGCTTTAAATAATCTAATCTAATAGATTCCTCATAGTCCCTGCCACGCTTCTGAATTTGATGAACCAGCGTGGGTACAGAGGCTCTTAAATAAATCATTAAATCGGGCGCTTTCAAAAAGTGATCCATCGAGTTGAATAGCGAAAAATAGTTTTCGAAATCTCTGGTACTCATTAATCCCATTGCATGCAGGTTGGGTGCAAAAATGAAAGCATCTTCGTAAATGGTTCTATCTTGAATCACTTTTTTATCGCCTTCGGTAATATCAACCATTTGGTTGAAACGGCTGTTTAAAAAATAAATTTGAAGGTTAAACGACCATCGTTGCATATCATCGTAAAAATCATTCAGATAAGGATTGTCATCAACATCCTCATAATGAGGTTCCCATTTGTAATGTTTTGCCAATAATTTAGTTAACGAAGTTTTTCCTGAACCGATATTTCCTGCGACTGCAATGTGCATAATCTGTGTGTTTAATTTTGGCTAAAGTACAAATATTGATGGTTTTTTTCTAATCAATTATGTACTTCGCTAATGTCTGTTGTTTTAGGGTATAAATTGAGTTTTTTTCAATTCTAAATTGGTCGATATCCAAAAAAGGCAATGTAATTTTATTGCTTTCAAGTGTTTTAAAATCGAAGCTATAAACATCGCCTTGTTGTATATAGTGTATATGAGTTTCGGTTACCTGAAAAGAACTGAGACCTTTTATTGGAATTGTTTTTAGATATGTCCCAAAAATGTCGAACACAAAAATGCCAATTTCTGGGTCGTTGAGGTAAATATGATTATTGCTTTCCAATAAATAATTGGGGTTAATTTCAACGCCAAGTAATTGGATAATATTACCCGTTTCTTGAATTTTATTTATCTGTTGGTTGAAACGAATTAATTGCAACGATGATTGGTCGTACACCCAAATACTATTATTTACGCTAGAACAAACAAGGTTAACCTGCTCTAATTGGTATTGCTCAAGCGAAATATCGTGATGAACGCTGAGGGTATTGTCTAAAAAAACGATTTTGGTAATATCTGGATAAAACAACAAGATTTGTAGAGGGTTTCGGGTATCTACAAAATTTATTTCGCCATAAATTTTGCTACTATACTGGTTTTGCAGAGTTCCGTTCGGTAAATATTTTTCAATAGTATTGCCTTTAATGAGGTAAACATTGCCAAGATTGTCTGTAGTAAAATTAGTGCAATCCACTTTTTTAGATGACACCATTTTTAATCCTTCAACGGGAAAAAGTAGTGTCGTAATTATTATTATTAAGCTTATTCTCATAGTTGCTAACTTACAATTTTTATTCCTGTTTTTAAATTCATGAATTCTAAAATACTGTCAATGTGTTTTCTGTCGTTAAAAAGTCGAGGTACTTTGTATTGTCCACCAAGTTTGTCATGGTGTTTCATCCAGTTGTAAAACGTTTTGTTTGGGGCACTTATTATTTCAGGTTTTGTGAGCGCAATGTTTTTAAAGCGTTTTGCTTCATAATCAGAATTAAGTGATTTTAATGCATTATCGAGTACTTCGATAAAATAATCCATGCTTTTTGGTTCTTGTTCAAATTCGATTAACCAATCGTGCGAACCAACAGTAGAGTTTAAATCGAATTTAGGCGCAACGGTATATTCTCTAATTATTGAGTTGGTTTTTGTCGTAGCAATTTCAATTGCATCTTCAACATTGTGTACCATTAATTCTTCGCCAAACGCATTGATAAAATGCTTGGTTCTTCCTGTAATTTTTATGCGGTACGGATTGATCGAGGTAAATTTGACTGTGTCGCCTAAGTCATACCGCCATAAACCAGCATTAGTAGAAACGATTATATCGTATTCTGTATCTAGTTTGACTTCAGAAAGAGTTATCGTTTTCGGATTTTTTTTCCCGACTTCTTCAAGAGTCATAAATTCATAGTAAATACCGTAGTCGAGCATGAGTAACATCCCGTTTCCATCAATTTCATCTTGAATTCCAAAAAAACCTTCGCTGGCATTGTAAGATTCCACATAATTCATGTCGGGGCGAGAAATTAGCTTCTCAAATTGTGGTTTGTATGGCGAGAAATTAACCCCACCATGCATGTACAATTCCAAGTTCGGCCAAACGGCAGATATGTCGGTTTCGTTTTTAATTTCTAATACACGATTTAGCAACATTAATGTCCAAGAAGGCACACCCAATATTATCGAAATATCTTGTTTCGCTGTCGTTTGAGCCATTTGTTCTAATTTTTCTTCCCAATCATCAAGCAATGAGATTGAGTACTTTGGCGTCTTTCTTAATTGAACCCAAAACGGCAGGTTCTTGGTAAGAATTGCTGATAGATCTCCAGCGTAAGTATCATTGCTATACGAAAGAATTTGGCTGCTTCCTCCAATAGCGAGCGTTCTACCCGAAAACAGCGTGTGGTTTTTAATGTTGTTACAATACATAGAAAGGAGGTCTTTTCCACCTTTATAGTGACACTCGAATAGCGATTCTTTAGAAACAGGAATGTATTTGCTTTTATCGGAAGTTGTGCCAGACGATTTAGCAAACCATTTTATTTCGGTAGGCCATAATATGTTTTGTTCCCCTTTTTTGATTCTGAGAATGTCTTTTTTTAATGATTCGTAATCTTGTATCGGTATTCTTGATTTGTACTCATCAAGGGTTAATATCGATTGATAATCGTATCGCTTGCCCCATTCGGTATCTTTTGCAGTTTCAATTAATTTATTGAGGCACTCATTTTGAACATCGTGTGGATATTTTTTAAAGAATTCGATGTCGTGAATTCTTTTTTTTATCACCCAAGAAAATATGGAGTTGAATACTTTCATTTGACTAAATAAGTTTCAATTTCTGATAAACTCATTGCGTTGAAAGTCATAGCTTTTGTTAATCCTCCTTTTCGAGCAACGCAAACGCCATAGTGCATGTGGTTAAACCCTTCGGTGTTATGTGCATCGGGATTGATAGAAAGCATAACGTTTTTTTCGAGGGCATATTGAATGTGTCGCCAATCTAAATCTAACCGTAAAGGGTTTGCGTTAATTTCTATTACAACATTGTTTGCAGCACACGCATCAATTATTTTTTTATGGTTAATTGGGTAACCTTTTCTAGAAAGTAATAACCTACTTGTAGGATGACCTAAAATTGTGGTGTACGGATTTTCGATAGCCTTGATTAATCTCTCGTTGGCTTTTGCTTCATCCATTTTTAACTGCGAGTGAACGGAAGCAACAACGTAATCGAATAGTCTTAAAATATCTTCTTCATAGTCTAGTGAGCCATCGTACAAAATGTCGGATTCAATTCCTTTTAAAATTTTGAACGGAGACATTTTTTGATTCAATTCATCAATTTCTTGATGTTGTTTTAACACATCTTCAGGGTACAAACCATTAGCATAAACTGCTGTTTTCGAGTGGTCGGCAATACCGAAATATTCCATACCTAAATCGCGGCAAGCAACTGCCATTTCTTCTAACGTGTTTCTACCATCGCTATAGTTTGAGTGGTTATGCAGAATTCCTTTTAAATCTTCGTCTTTGACTAAAGTTGGTAATGAATTCGATTTTGCCCAACTAATTTCTGACAGTCCTTCGCGTAGTTCGGGCTCAATATATTCTAGTTCGTTGAGTTTGTATATTTCTACTTCACTAGAAACTTCATCGGGAATTTTTAGCAATTTTATATGCGATTCGCTTCCTGTTGTTTTGAGTTGCACACTTCCAAATTCGCTAGACTTACATTGGTGAAACACTATCGGAATATTGCTTTCGAACTCGGGAATTTCAACTTCGTTTTCTGATGAAATGATTATGTCAATTTGTTCGATGATTTCGCATTTTCTTCTTATTTCGCCTGACAATTCAACTTGTGCATTAGGAAATAAATTTCTTAGTTGGTCAACTAACTGCAACGCAAAGTTTTCAGCCGCAGCATAATGGAATTTACCTTCACTCGATATGCGATATTGAATATTTTGCTTGATGCTCTCCTGAGTTTTAGCTCCGAAACCTTTAACTTCTATTAGCCTATTTTCTTCACAAAGTTGGAGCAATTCACCCATCGATTCAATCTCCATATCTTTCCAAAGTACACGAACTTTACTTGCTCCAACACCTTTAACGGTTAAGATATCCAATACACCTTTAGGAGTTTTATTAATGTGTTCTTCAAGCACGGTTAACTTGCCAGTGGTGGTTAATTCAAAAATCTTTGCGCCAATACTTTTCCCTATTCCGTAGGCTCCCTCTAATTCGAGTAAATTAAGTTGATCTAGTTGTTTAGGGTTTTTTCCAATCTGAAACGAGGCGTTAGCATACGATTTGGTTTTGAATTTATTCTCGCCATGCAATTCCATCAATTGACCGGTAAGTTTGATAAGACTCGATATTTCTTTGTTTGTCACGAATGATTATTTTTGGAATGATATCCGACCAAATTAAATAAAATGAGAGTAATAGCGACTATTAGCTTTTTGATAATTGTAAATTCGGCTACCGCGCAACGATTTAGCTTGCAAACTACCGAAATGGCACTGATGCCAGAGGCAGTTTCTAACAACGCAGTTTGCGGAGGGTTTGTTGGCACAACACCTTATGTGTATTCGTTTTGCGGAATTGATACTTCGAAAGTATACAGTGGCATTCATTTAAAATCTTTTCGGTACAATACAGCGGCAGATAGTTGGGAAACAATTGCAAGTGTGCCCGACACGATGGGTAAAGTTGCCGCATCGGCAAATCGGGTAGGGGATATTATTTATGTAATTGGGGGGTATCATGTGAAATCGAATGGAAATGAAATTTCTTCGAAATCGGTACATCGTTACGATACGCAAAACGATATTTGGTTAAGTGATGGTACGCCAATTCCGATAGCGATAGACGACCAAGTGCAAGCCGTTTACAACGATAGTTTGATATACGTAATTACAGGGTGGAGCAATACGAACAATGTTGCTGCGGTTCAGATATACGATACGTACAATGACAGTTGGCAAGCTGGAACACCAGTTCCAAATGTTTCTACTTCTAGGTTGTTTGGCGGGGCGGGAGTTATTACGGGCAACACTATTTATTATTTTGGCGGAGCAAAAAATAGCAGTTTTACGGCAAATAGTACCCTTACTATTGGCGAAATTGACCCATCAGACCCAACAATTATTACTTGGACAGATACCATTTTAGATGCGAATTTGTTTGGGTATCGTTCTGCTTGCACGGAAATTTGGGGAGAAGCTATTTGGTTGGGCGGTTCGGATGTTACCTACAATTTTAACGGTATTGCTTATAATGGAAGTGGGGGAGTACCACCGAATAATCAATATTTTTCTTTTGGTAGCGATTTGGTTTGGGATACCGTGTCGGTTGCCCTACCGATGGATTTGCGAGGAATTGCCAATACAAGTTTGTTTACTAAATACCTTGCCGGAGGTATGGAAACGAATCAACAAGTGAGTAGGGAAACAATTAAACTGGAGTTTACGGACTTGACTGGAATATTCTCTAATACAGCTAAGAATTCGCAGGTGAAAGTTTATCCGAATCCTTCTTCTGAAACAATATCTTTCGAGTTCGAAAACCCTACGAATGAAATAGTTGAATTTATGTTGTACAACATCTCGGGGCAATTGATTCTACAAGAAAAGACGACACGAGATTCCTTGACCGTAAACAGTTCGAAGTTAGTTTCGGGTGTTTATTTTTATCAAATTCAACGTAAGAACGGAGAGTTGTTGAAAGGGAAGGTAGTGGTGGATTAACTTTCCTATCGTATCGTGAAATAGAATTGCATTTCTCAAAAATTTCCGCTAACTTCGAACCTCAACAATGTTTCATTTGGAACGTGTTAGCGGTAATCTCAAAAAAGATCCGAACAAATGGATGGGAAAAGAATATTAAATATTAAAAAAAGAATATCTAAACTTCAGAACTTAGAAAAGGAATTAGATAATTTTGATGGATATGCAATATCTATTACCAAATTAACAGTAATAAAATACTTATGCCAAGATAGTTCCGCTATGATTAAATTCGCATATTTCGTATCGCAAAAAGTAAATAATCAAATAAATTATACAGAAAATGATATTTCATTGAAAGAACCAATAGCTGAAATTTTGGAACTAATGAAAAGAATAATAAATAATTTCACTAAAACAGAAGCAGTTATTATTGAAAAAACAACTCTAAATAAAATAGGAATACTAAATCAAAAAATAAAGGACTATCAAAATAAAATAGAAAGTAAAAAGTGGACGGACATTAGAATTATCAATAACTGGGACATTTTTATCATTGAAGAAGCTATTTCTTGTTTTATGTATTCCGATTTTCCAGAAATAGGATATAAATTAGCTAAATCATATGCCGAAAAATATAACGCAAGTTTTGGTTCTGGATTAATTCCTGAGTCATTAGAATATCTTAAAGAAATAAATTACTACTGGATTGATTATTTAAATAAAATTGAAGATAAAACAATCAACATACCGCTAACAAAACCTATACGTAATGCGGGGTTGGTGGTAAATTGAAAGTTTGTAGTAAAAAATAAAAACCGCCAAATCTGCGATTTGGCATTTAAAAGATGAAAAAATTAAATACAAAATACGCAAAATTTGGCTAAGAGCAATCCCACAAGTGCAACGCTCTTCCCTGCCCTACTTGCCATATACTAACCGTTTTCATCACATTAAAAACGTGATAGAACACCAAATAAACAATATTTGAGGTTCGAAAATCAATTATTGGTGGAGTGTTGTTTTAGAATATAAAGTGTTCTCGTCACTATTTTTAGACAATCTAAAACGAAAAAATCCCGCCATCAGCTGGATTTTGTTTAATATCTATCAGTCTAAAAATCTAAGATCTCGCTTATCTAATATCAATTACTTGGGGTAACCTTATTTGGTAGTCAGTAGAGGTAGTCAAGACAATTTTCAAAAACTGTGATTCGTTCTGTTGTCGATAAAAGCAATAAACTCAATGGTATTTCTTTTAATTCGATAAATCAAAGATGTATTTTTATGAATTACACATTTTCTAATCTTCATCTTTTTTGAAGGAGGGCGAGTTTAGAATTAGATTCGAGTCTGATTACAAGTTTGTCAACTTCGTTGTCTAATTCTTTAGCGGTTTTGAAACCCCATTTATCAATAAGTTTTAGGCTAGTTTCTTCGAACGAGTCTAGTGCATTTTCAGTCCAACGAATGCTAAATATTTTCTCCATTTTTCTGAAAAAAGCCGTCTAATCTTTTTTTAGCATCTTCATGTGAAACTAATTCACCTTTATCTGCCTGTTTTAATCCTTGCTCAATAGACGCTTTGTTTTCGGGGCTCATTTCGCTCCACCAGTCAGTAGATTTTGTTAATTCTACAAAGTCTAGTGTTTTAAGGTAATTAAGTAATGCAAGAGCTTTAGAATTATTTTCTGATATCCTTAATGTGTAGTCTTCCACAGCTTAAAATTATCTATTTTACTTAGTATACGCAAATATACATGAATTTGTTAATGTCATTCGCAGTATGACTTTTCGATTTGTTTGTTCACAATAATTTAGCCAACAAAAAATCCCGCCATCAGCGGGATTTTGTCTAATATCTATCAGTCTAAAATCTAATGTCTCAGCTTATCTAATATCAATTACATACGGCAATCTCATTTGGTAACCCTGCATAGATGAAATGTTATCTAACTGCTCGTAATATTTGTAGTTTACGCCTAGTACTTGTTCAGCAAAGTATGCTTTGGTTTCTCCACTTAGTTCAGCCATAAATTTTTTGAGGAAGTCTTCCTTTTCTGGAAAGTTTTTTAATTCGTAGTCTTCCAATTCGGCAGTTTTAGCTGCGTAATCTATAGCCGCAGACAATCCACCAAGTTCGTCAATTAAACCAATTTCAAGGGCATCAATACCCGTCCAAACGCGCCCTTGTCCAATTTCATCAACTTCGGGTTGAGTCATTCCTCTGCCATCGGCAACTTTGGTGGTAAATTGCAAGTAAATTTTATCAACTCCCTTTTGAATGGTAGAAAACTCGAAATCATCTAACCTTCTAAATGGGCTGCCCATATCGGCATAAGCATTCGTTTTTGCTCTATCGGTTGTTATGCCCATTTTGTTTTTAAAGAAGTTACCCATGTAAGGTATTACGCCAAACACACCAATAGACCCTGTGATAGTTGTTGGGCTGGCAAAAATTCTATCGGCTGGGCAGGCAATGTAATATCCGCCAGATGCTGCAACATCGCCCATAGATACAATTACGGGTTTTTTCTCTTTACAAAGAACAATTTCTCTCCACATAACGTCAGAGGCTAGCGCGCTTCCTCCTGGTGAATTAATACGAAACACAACCGCTTTTACTGTAGAATCTAATCTTGCTTTACGAATAGCTTTCGATATTTTTTCTGATCCGATAGATTCGTCATCTCCATTACCACCACCAATGCTTCCAGTTGCATAAATAACAGCAATTTTATCACCTGCGTTATCCTCCAAAGCTTCTTTTAATTCTTTTTCAGGATCTTCATAGTTCATGTAATCGTTTAAACAGGCAGTTTCGATATCAGCATCCTCATCAATTTCTAGCTTTTCTCTAAGTAGGGCTAGAATTTCGTCTTTATACATTGCCTTGTCAACTAGTTTATAT
>JAESTK010000053.1 GCA_016763645.1 Flavobacteriales bacterium | reverse complement strand
TTAAAAGCCTCAAACCAGATTAACATTTTATTGCCTCAATATTTTATTACCGATTGCACAGTCTAGGCACTTTACTTTAGTACAGTACTCATTTTTTAGCTGAATCATAGCTTGTGATTCAAAAGCCGATTTTACTTTTATTCCGAAATTTTCCCAATCAGAAATAATGGAATTCTTTTCGCCCTTAATTTCATGAAGAAATTCAATTGCTTTTTCTACTCGGTGGGGTTTGTTCTTTTGCTTTCCGTACACAAACATAAAAGGAATAATGGTATTGATGAGCAATAGGTCTACAGAAGAAGCACCTAATTTCTTTGGCCGTTTTACTGACGTTTTATCAAGTTGATAACGGTCTTCCCAGTAATCGGATAACTCTACCGACAGTAATTTATGCAATTCCTTTAACGAATTTGATTCAACAATACTCGAAAACAAATTTTCTGATGCGTAAATCAATTTCGCGAATTGAGCTAACCTAATAGTTGGGAAATTAGGAGGACGAAGTCTCAACAATTTCCATAAATGATTTTCGATCGGTTGAAGTTTAAATTTCGACTGAAGAAAATGGTATTCCTTTTTCAACTGTTTTGGATATTCTTCTTCAAAATCGTTTTGTAAATATCCTGCTTGACCGAGGACTAATGCCTCCAACTGAAGAAGGTTGTTTTTGTGTTTTTTGAGGTATTTATAGGGTAACGATTTTGCCATCATTTCAAACGGTAAGGCGTTTAATTTAAAGCCGAAGTTTTTTGCCAGCAAGCGATAAAAAGTTTCTTCCCAATCGTTGTTCGTTTCTTCAAGCGAATCGACAATTACCCCCGATTTTCGTTCTAATCGTTCAATTACCAATCTATCTTGCCAATTGCGCATTGTAAACTCATCAATTGAGGGCAAGAAACTTTGGCAAGGAATTTTTCTTTTTTCACCAACTAATGATTTATATCGTTCATACAGATTATCATCAATCAGGCTAGCCAACTCTAATGTTGGTAATTTTCGATTTTGTTTGGTTTCGATTTCTGAATTATGATTGAAAACTATATGCAAAATCACATTATCGTAAGCAGAATCGTTTTGATGTTTGTGATTATTCCAATCGGAAGAATTGATATGAATTTCAACATTTCCTGCCCAAACAGTTTCTCCGATTTTTACTTTGGCACTAAAAAAGTCTGGGCCTGCATTGGTGTTGTGCTCACCTACTTTAAGTACTTGGATTTTTTCGCCATCAATCGTTTCAAGTTCAAGTGAACTGAACAACTGAAACTGCCAGATATAGTGGAGAAATTCTTCTTTCAAAATATTAAACTTAGATTCCTCATCTCCACCTCGTTTCGCGTGGAATGACTACAGAATATTTGCCTGTTCTAAAATAATAGCCATCTCCATTTGCAGCTTTTCAGCTTCTATTCCTGCCTTTTCGGCAAAGTCTTCCCCATTGCTTGCGTAAATAATTCCCCTAGAAGAATTAACCAACAAACCACAATCTTTATTCAAGCCATATTTCGCAACTTCTTGTAAACTACCACCCTGCGAACCAACTCCGGGTACTAATAAGAAGTGGTCTGGAATTAACTTTCTTATTTCTCCAATTGCTTCACCACGAGTGGCACCAACCACATACATCATGTTTTCAGTTGTGCCCCATTCTTTGGACTTGAGAATTACTTTTTCGTGTAATTTGTGCTTGTTTCCATCCAATTGCAAAAACTGAAAATCTAAAGCACCCTCGTTGGAAGTCAACGCTAATAAGATTACCCATTTATTGTCAAATTCCAAGAACGGACTGACAGAGTCATGCCCCATATAAGGTGCAACGGTTACTGAATCGAAATTCATATTTTCGAAAAACGCCTTTGCATATAGCTTGGACGTGTTTCCTATATCTCCACGCTTTGCATCTGCAATCGTAAAAATTTCTTTTGGAATATATTCCATCGTTTTTTCTAAACTTGCCCACCCTTTTGAACCCAAACTTTCGTAAAACGCTAAATTCGGTTTATAGGCAACAGCTATATCTTTTGTAGCATCAATAATGGCTCTATTAAACTCGAAAATTGGGTCTTCTAACTCTAAAAGATGTTTGGGTATTTTAGTGATATCGGAATCTAAACCAACGCACAAAAACGATTTTTTGCTTTTAATCTGATGAGCTAATTCTTGTCTTGTCATAATCCAATGATTGAATAACCGAATGCTCGAATGCTTGAATTACTTCCATTCATAAAATTATTTGCGACTGCAACTGCTACCGAACTGCTCTCCTTCATTCCTTTGCGATTAACGTTAAGCTGCGTCACTAAATTTTAATTTTTCAGCATTATCGTGTGCCCGAAGTGGCTCAATAACTTCATCTACAGCACCATCTATAATTCCAGATAGATTATATAGTGTTAAGTTAATTCTATGGTCAGTAACGCGTCCTTGCGAATAATTATACGTTCTAATTTTGGCAGAACGATCGCTTGAAGAAACTAAATTTTTACGTTGTTCTGCATCTGCAGCTAACTTCTTTTGAAGCTCTATTTCATAGATTCTCGATCTAAGAACTTTTAGCGCTTTATCGTAGTTTTTTAATTTCGATTTTTGGTCTTGGCATTGCGCCACAACTCCTGTGGGAATATGTGTTATTCGAATCGCAGAATAAGTTGTATTTACCGATTGCCCCCCAGGACCAGACGAACAAAACGAATCTACTTTAAGGTCAGAATCTTTTACGTCTATATCGAACTCCTCTGCTTCGGGAAGTACAATTATTGCCACAGCCGAAGTGTGAACACGCCCCTGAGTCTCCGTTTGAGGAACTCGCTGCACTCGATGAACCCCCGATTCGTATTTCAAAATGCCGTAAACATCAGGCCCAGTAATGTTGAAGACAATCTCTTTATAACCACCAGATGTTCCGTGGCTTGTATCCACTACTTCAATTTTCCAACCCTTTTTATCGCAATACTTTGTGTACATTCTATAGAGATCTCCTACGAAAATACTTGCTTCGTCACCGCCTGTTCCTGCACGAATTTCCATTACTGCGTTTTTGGCGTCTTCAGGATCTTTAGGAATTAGAAGAACTTTAATTTTTTCTTCTAACTCTTCTTTCTTTGTAGATAACTCGTCCAATTCCATTTTTGCCATTTCCTTGAACTCAGCATCTTTTTCGTTTGCTAAAATCTCTTTTGTTGAAGCAATATTCTCAACAGTATTTTTGTATTCATCGTATGTTTTAACAATCGTTTCGAGATCTTTGTACTCTTTGGTCAATTTAACATACCGCTTCATGTCAGAAATAATATCTGGGTCAACAATAAGTTTTCCCACCTCGATGAAATGCTCTTTTACTCCTTCTAATTTGTGTAATAAATCCATTCCTTAGTAATTAAATTCTCCAAATTCACTTTTAATTGTCAACTTTTTAGAATCACTCGATTCTACTCGACCAACAATCTGAGCATCTACATTATACTTTGTTGAAATATCAATAATACTTTGCGCCAACTCTTCTGGAACGTACAATTCCATTCGATGTCCCATATTAAATACTTTGTACATTTCTTTCCAATCGGTATCCGATTCATCATGAATCAATTTAAACAATGGTGGGACTTCGAAAAGGTTATCTTTAATGATGTGAAGGTTCTCTACAAAATGTAAAATCTTGGTTTGCGCACCGCCACTACAATGTACCATTCCGTGAATATCTGAACGATGGTTATCTAATATTTCTTTGATAATAGGTGCATAAGTTCTTGTTGGCGACAATACTAATTTTCCAGCATCGATTGGCGAATTTTCAATTCTATCTGTCAGCCTTTTTGTGCCCGAATACACCAAATCGGCTGGAACCGAAGCATCAAAACTTTCAGGATATTTAGTTGCTAAAACGTTACTAAATACATCGTGTCTTGCTGAAGTTAGTCCGTTGCTTCCCATTCCTCCGTTGTATTCAGTTTCATAGGTTGCCTGACCAGATGATGATAACCCAACGATTACATCGCCAGACTTAATATTACTATTATCAACCACATCAGCTCGCTTCATTCTGCATACAACTGTAGAGTCAACTATAATGGTTCTTACTATATCACCAACATCTGCAGTTTCACCTCCTGTTGAATGGATGGTAACTCCCATTTTTCGCATTTCTACTAGTAACTCTTCAGTGCCATTAATAATGGTTGAAATTACTTCTCCTGTTATAAGGTTCTTGTTCCTCCCGATAGTTGATGATAACAAAATATTGTCGGTGGCGCCAACACACAACAAATCATCTGTATTCATGATAAGCGCATCTTGTGCAATGCCTTTCCAAACGGAAATATCGCCCGTTTCTTTCCAGTACATATACGCCAATGATGATTTAGTTCCTGCTCCATCTGCATGCATGATAACGCAATACTCATCATCGTTGCCTAAATAATCCGGCACAATTTTGCAAAAAGCTTGAGGAAAAAGCCCTTTGTCAACATTTTTGATGGCATTATGAACGTCAGTTTTATCTGCCGAAACACCTCTTAAATCGTATCTTGAATCTGTTCTGGTCATATTGTCCAATAACAACTTGTCTCCCTTCCACTCCGCTCAAGATGACAAGTTAGAACCTTGTTGGAGTATTATTATACAAACAAAAAAGCATCCCGATAATTCGGAATGCTTGTCAAATTATTTATGTTTAGCTACTTATCAGTTCCTTCTTCTGTAGCGCCAGTACCTTGTGGCACGTAATCGCTACGAAGCACCATAAACACAGTTCTTCTATTTTTTTGATGTGCAGCTTCCTGCTCCTCCTTGGTTTTGAATTTAGCAATATCGTTATCGGAGAAAATCAATCGTGTTTCTCCATACCCAACAGCGACCATTCTATCACCAGCAATGCCTTTTTCAACTAAATAATCGACACAAGATTTTGCTCTATTTTCTGATAAAATTTGATTTGATTTATCGCTACCTCTGGAATCTGTATGAGCTGATAGCTCAATTACAATCGTTGGGTTGTCGATAAGAGTTTGATACAGAAAGTTTAGCGAATCTTTAGATTCTGGTCTCAAGGTGTACTTACCTAGATCATACAGTACTTCTGGAAATTTAATTTCGATTATACCTCCAGATTCATCTTTAGTTGGTTGCATTGTAAAATCATGGATAAACTCTGTCGATTCTTCAATTCCTACCGTACTTTCTTCTGTTTTTGCACTTAAATAATCTGCTTTATGTACCTCTAAAAGATATGTTTTTTCAGCAAAAATATATCTGTCTTTAGTTCCCTCTTTTACATCGAACATATACTTACCCGTTTCGTCTGTGAGTATTTCAACAGAAACACCTTCGTTGTCGGTCAACTTAACCGACACCCCAGCTACAGGTTCGTTAAATCCACCAATTGCATATACAGTTCCACTAATTTTATAAATGGTAGGTGCAGTATAAAAACTATAAATATCGTCTCCACCTCTACCATTTCTTCTGTTTGAAGTGAAATATCCTTTTTCTTCTTTGCCCTCGAAAATAATTCCGAAATCATCAGCCGATGAGTTTAAAGGGTACTTCAAATTTTGAACATCACCCCACTGATCTTCACCTGTGGATGTTGATTTAAACATATCCATTCCTCCCATACCTAAGTGACCTTCTGATGAAAAATATAGCGTGCCATCTTCAGCAATAAAAGGAAAGACATCATCTTCTGGAGTGTTAATGCCTTCAACATTTATAGGCTGACTCCAAGCTTTTACTTTTTTGTCGTACTTCACATACCATATGTCATTATGCCCTTTTCCGCCAGGCATATTTGATGAAAAGAATAAGTAATTGTCATCGTTCGATATTGATGGGTAGCCGAAATTAAAACGATGTGAAGTAGTATCATCCCACAAGGCAAATAGCGTAGCATCACCAAAGTTATTACCCGTTTTTTGAGCTTTATATATATGACAATGCATATCTTCTTTCCCTTTCTTGTCCGATTCGCATCGCATAAAATACATCATACTTTTTTTACGGTCTAAGGTGGCAGACCCTTCGCTATGATCAGTATTAACTGTTTCGTTTAACGGCACAGGTGTACTCCATTTTCCTTTTCTGTCTTTTTTTGTATAAAACAAATCTGGAAAATGTTCTCCTGTATTTGGATCGATATTATCACCAGCGCCATCAGGTCTGCTTGAAACAAAAATTAGCGAACCATTCTTCTTATCTGCAAATGTCGGAGAGTAATCATATTGCTTTGTATTTAACATTACCTCGTTATGAATTTCATGCTTGGTAGGATTATCTTTCCACTCTTCAGCTAACTTGCACGATTCTATTCCTGCTTCAGCATCCACATCGCCAGGCTTTGATTTTAAATAGTTTTCGAACTCAACCTCTGCCTCTGCGTATCTTTCTTGTAATTTTAAAACCACAGCTAATTGATACCAAACTATAGGCTCTGCATTAGCAAACCCAGCTTTAATTGCTTTGCTATACCAAACCTCAGCTTGTTTCTCATCCATAAATTTATGATAACATTCGCCAATTTTAAACAAAATTCTAGCTTTTTCAGCCGACTTCTTCTCCTTGCTGTATGCCTTTTTATATTGCTCAATGGCAGAATGATATTTGTGATGTTCGAAAGAAGCATCGGCAATTGAGGTGAAATCCTTTTGTGAAAATACTGCCGTAGTGACAAAAAGGGCAAGTATAATTGGTAATATCTTAACTATTTTCATAAACTAGTCTTTACTCGTTTTTTAGAATATCAGCAAATAAACTAAATTATTTGTTCTTTTCAAAGATGTTGTATGAACAAAAGATTGTCAAAAAACATCCCTAGAAGATAATATTCCTATTTTACAGATTTATCGTGTGAATAACATTTCCCTGTATTTGGGTAGTGGCCACATTTCATCATCTATAATCTGCTCTAGTTTATCAACGTTATATCTAATAGTTTCGAAGAATGGGACAACTTTATCGCAATATGCAATGGCTTCTTTTTTTACGTTGTGAATCGCGTTTGCCTTTTTTCTGGCTTCTACCATTTTCTCAACATTTTCATTTATAATAGAAATCCTATCCGAAATATCTTTGATGATGTTGATTTGAACTTCAGCTGATTTTTTAAATCCGCTGCCTAAAATAGCTTTCAAACCACTCACGTTTTCAAGAAGTATGTTTTGATATTTTACTGCCGTAGGAATTATTGTATTTAAAGACATATCTTCCATCATTCTCGACTCAATTTGAATCTTTAACTTATAATTTTCATACGCAATTTCTGTCCGAGCATCTAATTCAACATTAGTCATAACACCCATTTCTTGATAAAGTTTTGCTACTTCCTTTGTCTCAAATGCTGCGAGAGCATGTGGAGTAGTTTTGATGTTCGACAACCCTCTTTTCTTCGCTTCTTTTACCCACTCATCGCCATATCCATTGCCTTCGAAACGAATGTTTTTTGATGCTATAATTGTTTTTCTCAACACTTGAAGAATTGCTATATCCTTCTTCACTCCTTTCTTAATTATTACATCAACATCTTTTCTGAACTTAATTAATTGATTAGCCACTATCGTGTTTAACACAATCATTGTCGCAGAACAGTTTGCCGAAGACCCTGTTGCTCTTAACTCAAATTTATTTCCTGTAAAAGCAAAAGGTGAAGTTCTGTTTCTATCTGTGTTATCTAATAATATGTCTGGAATTTTACCAATGCCTAATTTCAATGCTGTTTTTTCATCAGGGGTCATATGACCATCTTTCACGTTTTTCTCAATATCATTTAGCATTTGTGTTAACTGAGAGCCAATAAAACAAGAAATAATTGCAGGAGGCGCTTCGTTCGCACCCAACCGATGGTCGTTTCCTGCGGAAGCAATTGCAGCGCGAACAATATCTGCATTATCGTGCAGCGCTTTTATGGTATTTACTAAAAAGGTTAAAAACCGCAAATTGGTTTTTGGATTATGGCCAGGACTCAACAGGTTAACTCCTGTATTCGTACTTAATGACCAGTTATTATGTTTACCCGATCCATTCATTCTTGCAAATGGCTTCTCATGTAACAACACTCTATAGTGATGTTTTCTCGCCACTTTTTCCATCACATCCATCAACAATTGATTATGATCTACCGCTAAGTTTGCTTCTTCAAAAACAGGTGCACATTCGTATTGATTTGGAGCAACTTCGTTATGCCTTGTTTTTACAGGAATACCCAGTTTCCATGCTTCTGTCTCAAATTCCTTAATATAGGCCGCTACTCTATCAGGAATTGACCCGAAATAATGGTCGTCTAGTTGTTGACCTTTTGAAGATGAGTGACCAAACAGTGTTCTCCCTGTTAATACCAAATCGGGGCGGGCATTGTAGAAAGCTGTATCAACTAAAAAATATTCTTGTTCCCAACCCAGGGTTGCTGTTACTTTATTAACCTCTTTATCAAAATATTGACAAACAGGAGTCGCAGCTCTATCAACTGCATGTAGCGCTTTTAGCAAGGGCGTTTTATAATCTAATGCCTCTCC
>JAESTK010000052.1 GCA_016763645.1 Flavobacteriales bacterium | reverse complement strand
TTTTTGTTAAACGTGCGCTAAAAGAGCTATCAAAACTCCCGTCCTCGCGGATTTGCAATCCGTCCCAGACTTTGCGGATTTGCCCCGTCCTCGCGGATTTGTAATCCGTGTAACGTACGCCCCGTCAATAACTGCGCTGACGGCTGTTATATTGGCAATTTCGCCACATTGGCGAAACTAAAGCAACAGAAAAACGTTAACTTTGTAGAAGCATAAATACAGATTATGAAAGGAGTAACATTTATCACAGACGAAACACATAACAAGAGATTTGTACAAATCGATTTAGAACAATTAGAAAAATCGCAAGGAGAAGTCGAAGATTTGTTGGATATAATTATAGCAGAAAGCCGGAAAGATGATGAAGAAATTAGTTGGGACGAATTAAAGCAGCAGCTAAAATCAGAAGGAAAGTTATAATGTACATAGTAACCTTCAAAAAGAAGGCAGGGAAGGAACTTTCAAAATTACCTACGCCAATTTTGAAAAGGGTATCAGTTGCTATAGACCTTTTGGAGGAAAACCCAAGACCAGATAACAGTAAAAAGCTAAAAGGAAGCGGTGAAAATACTTGGAGAATAAGAGTAGGAGATTACCGAATAATTTATGTGATAGAAGATACTATCAAAATAGTTGAAATAAGAAAAGTAGGGCATAGAAAGGACGTTTATCTATAGTTGTACCGAAAGCTCCCGTCCTCGCGGATTTGCAATCCGTGTTGTAGCCTAAGCTCTCTTCAACATCCACACTAACGCTTGTTAGATTTGCAATTTCGCCACATTGACGAAACCAAAATCACAGAAAAGTGTTAACACGATTTTATGCAAAAACATTTCCCCGTTTATCGTAAATACACCAACAATAAAGTTTTCTTTAAGATACTGTCATTCAGAGAATTTGAGGAGTTAACGATTGGCGCAAGTGGCGTTTCACGACAAGTAATTAAAGCTAAAATACATCCCGACAGAGTAAGAATACAAGATATGTTATCAAATCACGGGGGGTATTGGGTAGAAAGTTCTGAAGATGAATGGAATCAGGTTAGCCAATAACTATCAACTAAAAACTATTAACTATTAACTGACTTTTCGTACTTTGGCTGCCCAGAAAAATTTTGAATTATGGCAACGTATTTAGATTTTGAAAAACCAATAGAAGAATTGGACGAACAGCTTCAAAAAGCTGCTGAAATTGCTGAAAAAAGTGATGCAGATGTATCCAAAACAGTTAGAGATTTAGAAAAACAGATTGTTGCCAAGCGTAAAGAAATTGCCGAAAATTTAACACCTTGGCAAAAAGTCCAGTTGTCGCGCCACCCAGAAAGGCCATATACATTAAGTTATATAGATGCGTTATCTGACGAGGGCTCATTTATTGAACTACATGGCGACCGTAATGTGAAAGACGATAAAGCTATGGTTGGTGGCATGGGTAGCATCGATGGACAAACAGTAATGTTTATTGGTCAACAAAAGGGTATCAATACCAAAATGCGCCAGTATCGTAATTTTGGAATGGCAAACCCAGAGGGCTACAGAAAAGCTTTGCGCTTAATGAAAATGGCAGAAAAGTTCAATAAGCCTGTTGTTTGTTTAATAGACACACCAGGAGCTTTCCCCGGGCTAGAAGCTGAAGAGCGTGGACAAGGCGAGGCTATTGCTAAGAATATTTATGAAATGATGATTCTTGAAGTGCCAATTATTTGCGTTATTATTGGTGAAGGAGCTTCTGGCGGTGCTTTAGGTATTGGCGTTGGCGACAAAGTTCTGATGATGGAAAATACATGGTATTCTGTAATATCACCAGAATCGTGTTCATCCATTTTATGGAGAAATTGGGACAATAAAGAAAAAGCCGCAGATGCACTTAAATTGACTGCTCCAAATATGTTGGCTAATAAGTTAATAGATGGCATAATCAAAGAGCCTCTCGGAGGAGCACATATAAATCCTGAAAAAGCTTTTGCATCTGTTAAAGCAGAAGTAGTAAAACATTTGACCAAACTAACTCCACAAGACCCTCAAAAAAGAATTGATGCACGAATTAAAAAATTCTGCGCAATGGGAGTTGTTAAAGAGTAGATTTTTGAGTTTAAAGTTGCAAGTCGAAAGCTAAAAGGTCTCTTAAGCGGATTAAAATCGCAAATATTTTTCCCTCTTGAATTGTAGTCTATTTCTGCTTTTCCCTTTTTTCTTTCCACTTTTAACTCCTTTTCTGTCCCTTTTCTAAATCCACGTCCGTGTATAGGTGTGTTAAAACAATTATGACTAACTTAAAACAAATGAAAATGAAAAAATTTAACTTATTTATTTTAGCGTTTATTATTAGCGCAACCACTTTTGCACAGAGCTATAATGTATCATTGTGTGGAAGTGTAACAAATGGAAATGGGGCTCCTGCCAGCCTTAATATCGATTATTGGGGACCTTCTAATCAAGGTTCAGTTACTGTAACAACCGATTCAACGGGTAATTGGTGTATCTCCTTTTTAGCTTATGTTGATACTGGCACAACTACTGCTCTATTGGATTATATATTAATATCACAAACAAATTGTACCCAAACAGCAGCGGGGGATACACTTCCTAATTTAGTGATAACTCAAGATACAGGGTACTCTTCCGTATTTGTTAACTGTAATGATACATCAGTAACTAGCTGCTCCGTTACCGTAACGGCATATCCGGATTCTTTAGATTTAGTTACGTTTACAGCTTCAGCAACAGGTACACCTGGGTTTACTTATGCTTGGGATTTTGGTGATGGAAATACTGGTACAGGCGCAACGGTAACGAATCAATATGTTCCTAACGGAATTACAACTTACACTTACTGTGTAACTATTACAGATGCTACCGGCTGTACCTCTTCAGATTGTCAAGTAATTACTGTAGGAGGAAATACGAGTTCGCCAACTTGCGAAGTAGTAATGAGTTATTCATCTGATACGTTAAATCCGCTAACAATTTACTTTAGCTCCTTCCCAACAGGTGTTGCGTCTTTTACTTATTCGTGGTACTTTAGTGATGGAGGTTCTTCTACATCTGCAAACCCGACATATACTTATTCTCAAGGCGCTGGATACAATTGGGCTTGTGTTGAAGTAACAGATGCTAACGGTTGTGTCGCTTCTTATTGTGATTATGTTCAAATTAGTACACCAACTTCTGCTTGCTATGCCGATTTTTATGCTGAATTCTTTGATGTAAATGGAAACGCAGGAGAAGTTTTCTTTACTGATAATAGTACTTCTGGGGCAACCATTACTTCATGGGCTTGGGATTTAGGTAATGGACAAACATCGACTCTCCAAAATCCATCATCAACATATAACATTGCGGGATATTATACAGTTTGTTTAACTACAACAGATGCTGACGGGTGTACATCAACCTTTTGTCAAACATGTTATATAGACCCAATATGGTGGTCGAATAACCCATGGAATACTGGTGCAAATAATTGTTCGGCAGATTTTATTGCGCTACAAGATTCTACTTTGCCAGGGATGATTTATTTGGTTGACCTTGCCGTGGGCAACAACTTGTATTACAGTTGGGATTTTGGAAATGGTGTTCTCATCAACAATCAATTTCCTGTGGTAACGTTTACCGATTTTGGGGCGTACAATATCTGTTTAACAATTACCGATACAATTACAGGATGTACAGACACGTATTGTGATACACTTTCAATAGACTCGTTAGGCAACCTAAATAAATTAGGAAACTGGGGAATTAGTGTAATTCCATCACCAATGCCAAAATCGATAACAGGTGTTAGAGATGACTTGAGTTCAGTTAACGCTATTTCTCTTTATCCAAATCCTGCTTCAAGAGAAGTTAATATGCGAGTTGTATTATCTAAATCAGAAGTGGTTAACGTTCAATTGATTGATGTTACTGGAAAAACAATAACTAACAAACAAGTTATAATGAATTCAGGTTCGAATAATTTCGAAATGAGTACAGGCGACCTTCCTAACGGAGTGTATTTCATTAAAGTGAAATCTGCTCAACTGAATGATACTCAAAGAGTAATAGTTCAACAATAATCTTTACTATTAAGCAGCAATTCCGTAATTTTATGGAATTGCTGTTTAATTTTTTATTAAGTGAGCTTATTATCGTTAATCGAAAAATGTAAAAAAAATGACCGTAAGGCACAATTCGAGCTTTATGACAGGGAGCATAAAGCCTTAATGAAAACAGCTTTTCGCTATCATCCAAACGAAGAAGATGCAGCGGAAGTAGTAAATCTGGCGTTCTTTAAAATACTTACAAATCTTGAAAAATTTGATCCTGAATATTCTTTTGGTGGTTGGTGTAAGAAGGTTTTGATGAACACCATAATCGATGAATTTCGGAAGAACAAAAAATTTGATAATCAGATTTCAGCAGAAGATTCGGCAATGGAAGTTTTTATTGACAATAACTCGGTTGAGTTGGCTTTAGAAGTAGAAGAAGTCTCGGTTATCTTAAATCAAATACCCGACAACGAGCGACTCGTTTTTAACCTTTACGAAATGGAAGGTTATTCTCATAAAGAGATTGCTCAGCAACTAGGCGTTTCCGAAAGATCTTCGAAAAGATATTTATCGCAAGCAAAATTGAATCTTAAAGAAATTGTAAGTAAAATAACAGAACCAGACAGAGTAGCAATATGACTAAACTAGGAGACATATTTAACAAATACACTGAAAAGCAGCAGTTTTCTTCAGCAGAGAAACATTGGGACGATTTAGAAAGTATGCTCGATAAACATGATTCCACTAAAAAAGGTGGTGCGATGTGGCGGACTATAAGTTTAGGTGTAATAGCGGTGCTATTATTAACGGGTTGGTTTACTCTGAATAATAATTCTTTTAGCGAAATAGCAGCAGTTGAACCACAATCAAAAAGTATTATTGGGCAAAATAGTAATGATGATGCTCAGGAAATTGCAGTAACTGATAATAGCAAAGTTATTGATGAAGAATTAAATTTTGCCAATCAGGAATTATCTAATGCTGAAGAATTGAAGAATGAAATTCAGGAGATAGAAAAGCAAATCGACCAAGAAAATGAGGGAGAAAATAAACTTGTTTCTAATCAAGTCACTCAAAAAATAGATAATGAAATTGCCGGTAACAGTCCCAAAATAGTGAACCGAGTTAATTTGCCCGCGACAATAGAACAAAAGAGTGAAGCAGAAACGGTTCAGCCAATCGCAACAATGGCTAAAACGAATATTTCCGGATCTGAAATGTTATCTAATACTAATACAGATAATCTACCGGATAATGAAACAATTACAGCCGCCAATATTAACGAAACAGAGGTTGATAATTCATTGTCAAGTGATACTGATTTGAATACTTCTCTCAATGTGTTAACCAATCAAATTGAAGAAATTACTGTGGATCTATCCCTTATGGATTTGTTGGAAACCAATAAATTCACCAACGAAATGAATATTATTCAACCAACTCAAGAAGATTTTATCGAGGGTACTAATTCCAAATTTAGATTCGAGTTAGGAATTTACGGAGGACCGATGTATGTTGGTAAATACTTGAAATCAACAGCAAATTTGGATTATATAGACAGACGAAAGAACGAAGAGAAAGGTAGGTTGTCTTTTAATTCGGGGTTAGATATTAACTTAAAATATGGTAAGTTTTTGGTTAGTACCGGAGTAAATTACCACCAGCAAGGTGAGGTAACAAATTATTCTAACGAATATGAACAATGGGTGGGTTCAGATAATGTAACTTATGATGTAATAGATAATAGTTTTTGGCAAGTAAATACGAGCTCGTTTACGGTAATTACCGATGAAAATTATACCACAACAGTTGATACTAACTTAACCTATTATGATGAATCAAACAGTATGTATGTTACCGATACAGTGGGCTACCAATTGTATGTAATTAATAATATAGGAACGCAACAATTCAATTTAGTTGACTCTACATATATCGTTCAGCATGACTCTACGGAAATTATTACACAAGACTCATCGCTAACATTGGTAACCGATGCAAATAATCCACAACAAAAAACGACTACTCGGTTTTCTTACGTTGAAGTCCCCATATTATTCGGTTATGAATTTCCAATTAATAGGTTAACACTTTCATTTAAAACGGGAGTTGGATTGGGTTTTTTGACAAAATACGAGGCGACATATTTACTAGCAGACTACTCATCTCCACAGTTAGTTGATAAATCTCAAGTGGATCAGTTTGTACTGAATTACCTGCTGCGTGTAGGGCTAAATTATGCTATCAATGAAAATGTGGCAGTTCGCTTAGAACCCTTTTACAGATTGAACTTAACTAATGTACTTATTTCAACTGAGCTAGCTCAAAAATATTGGAACGCAGGGTTAAATGTCGGTGTAGTTTACGGATTTTAATTTCGAATCAGCAGAAGCTTATCTTTTCCCAGCTCAACAACAGTAATTGAATAAATTTCTTTTCCCTCTTCATCTTTTATCGTAATGAGATTGGTCTTTTCATTGTACGACCATGTTCCAGGTTTCATGCTGTGCTTGTCGGTAGGGTGGAGGTACATATATTCGCAGGTGCCATCTTCTTTGAAGTCGAAAACCTGTCGAAACCTACTTGCTGGAAATTCTTTAAAATCTGATGGACGATAAATTTGATGCCCTTTTACTTCGGCTTGTTCTTCTTGAGAATGAACCCATTTATTAAAAATTAATTGTTGGTCTGTATCTGAACACGAATTCATGTTAAGTCCTGCTGAGATAAGTATTGATAGAATGAAAATGCGCATAATATTTATTTTTTACAGTAAAGTTCTACGTCTGCCTTAGTTATTTCTGCTCCGCAAAGTATGACTAATCGCTCAATTACATTACGAAATTCCCTAATATTTCCTGTCCAATCGAGCCCTTGTAATGCTTTTACAGCATCTTTTTCGAATGTTTTTTGAGGTACTCCGTGGTCATTGCAAATCATTGTTATAAAGTGGTCTGCCAATAGCGGAATATCATCTTTTCTATCGTTTAAAGCAGGAACATGAATTAAAATCACACCCAAGCGGTGATATAAATCTTCTCTAAAACTACCTTCTTCAATTTCTTTACGGAGGTTTTTATTGGTCGCTGCCAGAATACGAACATTAACCTTAATGTCTTTATCGCCTCCAACTCTTGTGATTTTATTCTCTTGCAACGCGCGCAAAACTTTAGCTTGAGCTGATGCACTCATATCACCAATTTCATCTAAAAAAATGGTGCCACCATCGGCTTGCTCGAATTTACCTTTACGTTGTTTGATAGCTGAAGTGAAAGCCCCTTTTTCGTGCCCGAAAAGCTCACTTTCAATCAACTCAGAAGGTATTGCGGCACAGTTAACTTCAATAAAGGGAGCTTTGCTTCTGTTGCTTAATTTATGCAGAGAACGTGCAACTAATTCTTTTCCAGTTCCGTTACCTCCTGTAATTAAAACTCGCGCATCGCTTGGAGCAACTTTTCGAATCATTTCTTTAACCTTGTTGATTCCTTCCGAATCGCCAATCATTTCAACGTCTTTACCTTTACTAACTTGTCTTTATAAAACTTTAGTTTCCTCAACTAAAGTAGTTCTATCAAGGGCATTTCGTACAGTAACTAAAAGGCGATTAAGATCTAATGGTTTAGCAATGTAATCGAAAGCTCCTTTTTTTAGCGCATCAACAGCAGTTTCTATATTTCCGTGTCCAGAAATCATTACTACAGATGTATTGGGTTTTAATTCTAATATTTTCTCCAAAGCTTCGGTGCCATCCATTTTGGGCATTTAATGTCGCAAAGCACAATATCATAGTCGTTGTTTTTGACTAACTCAATGCCTTGAATTGCATCTTCAGCATCATCTACCTTGAATTTTTCGTACTCTAAAATTTCACGTAATGTGTTGCGAATTGGCTTTTCGTCATCTATTATTAAAATCTTTGTCATGGCTCTAAATTATAATATTTGAACGATTAACCAAAAGTTGTGCCGTTTATGATTTTACGTAATTTGAGTTGGCGCTGGAATCAAATTGTGTCAGGCTGAGCGGAGTCGAAGCCAAAGCAATTTATTCCTCTGTCGATTTGTAATTTCTGTGGTGAGTTTCATTTTGACATTCTGATAGGCGCGGCAGTTTGTCCCAATCTTTATTAATTAAAGCTTCTTTTTTCTTTCTCGACCATCCCTTTATTTGTTTTTCCTTGCTAATAGCATTGTCGGGATCGTTGAACGATTGATACCAAATTAATTCGACTGGTAATCGAGAAGAAGTGTAAGATATCTTATTTGTCCCTTCATTGTGTTCATTAATTCTACGCTGTAAATCGCTTGTTATGCCTGTGTAGTATGATTTGTCAGCGCAAACAATGATATACACAAAGTACGTTTTCATGCAAATCTTGCCCTTTCGACTCCGCTCAAGGTGACAAGATTTGAATAAGTACAGCACATAAGTGATATGTCCATTAGTCTATCCCTTATAAGACAGCCACTTCCACAATTCTTTATAGGAGGGTTTTTTGCCATACATCAAAATTCCGGTACGGTAAATTTTTGCAGCAATCCAGGTAGTAAAAACAAATCCAACAATTAGAAGTGCCATTGAAAGTACTATTTCCCATATCGGAACTCCACCTTCGCCACTGGCTAAAAAGCGAACCATCATCACAATAGGGGAAGTGAATGGAATTATTGAAAACCAAAAAGCAGCAGGCCCATCTGGGTTTTGAACGATAAAAATTGAAATCATGTAGGCAAAGATCAACGGCATAGTTATCGGTAACATAAATTGTTGCGTATCTGTTTCGCTATCAACAGCAGCACCAACTGCGGCAAAAAGTGCGCTATATAACAAATATCCACCGAGAAAATAAAACCCAAACATGGTTAGCGCGTTCCCCCAAGGAATTTTATTAATGAGATTATCTGGATTGCCACTCTCTTGAGCAAGTTTCATTTCTGTAGTCATACCTTGCATCATTTCAGGTGTCATTTGCATTTGGGACATTACGTTTGCTGCTTCGAACACATCACTAAATAAAGCGAATTGAAGTCCAGTAAAAAGAATTATGGTTAGAAAAACCCACAACAAAAACTGTGTAAAGCTGACCAAGCCAACCCCAATTATTTTACCAATCATTAGTTCGAAAGGCTTTACGGAAGAAATTATTACCTCGACAATTCGATTCGATTTTTCTTCTATTACGCCACGCATTACCTGTACTCCGTACATGAAAATGAACATGTATATCATCAATCCGAAGACAAATCCAACGGCTGATGCTTCTTCAACAATTTCTTTCGATTCGCCTGCTTTAGTGAATTTTGATGGTTTTATCGAGATGCTTGTTTTTATTTCATAAAAATGTGTTTTACTAATATTTCTTTCAATTAACTTTAACTCTTCTACTTTTTCTTCTAATCGCCACTCAATTGCTCTTAGCACTGTCGCACTGGGTTGTTTTTTAAACAATAAACTAGCAGCATCGAATTTGGTAATATTTGGTGGAATGTAAAGAATATCAGTATAGTTCGATTCGTTAAATAATCGCTGGGCGTCTTTGAAATTAATATTCTGATAATCGTAGGTAATTCCATCAGAATTTTGAAGTTCACCCAGTACACCTTGGTTTTCGTCAATTACCAACACGAACCGTTCATTGCTTTCCTTCATTCCTAACCAAAATACGGCAATAAGTAGCATTGCCATAAGGATTGGCCCAAGAAGGGTCATCAACAAAAATGATTTTTTCTTAACTCTCGTAAAGTATTCTCGATGTATAATTAGCCCAACTTTACTCATTAAATTACTTCTTTTTGAGGTTGGTTAATTTCGTTCACTTTTTCGATGAAAATATCGTTCATCGAAGGTAATATTTCGTTGAGTGATACTACTTCTACATGGGGGATAATTGCCTCTAGTAAATTATTAGTGGATTGCTTAGATATCTTCTTAATCTTCACTTTGTTAATGCCTCCTTTTTCTTCTTGTTCAAGCAATTCGTAGCCGGTCCAAAGTGCGTTGGTAAAGGCAATCATGTTACCCTTAAATTGAAGCTCAAACAGGTTGGAACTATACGCATCTCTAATCTCATTTATTGGTCCATCCAATATCTTTTTCGATTGATTGATAAGTGCAATATGATCACATATTTCTTCTACAGAACTCATGTTGTGAGTAGAAAAAATGATGGTAGAACCTTTTTCTTTTAATTCGAGAATTTCTTGCTTGATGAGGTTTGTATTAATTGGGTCGAAACCGCTAAAAGGTTCATCAAGAATCAATAATTTTGGTTCGTGTAAAACGGTAATAATGAACTGAATTTTTTGCTGCATTCCTTTCGAAAGTTCTTCTACCTTTTTATTCCACCAACCTTCAATTTCGAATTTTTTAAACCAATGATTAAGCTTGTTTTGAGCTTCAGATTTACTCATCCCCTTTAGTTGCGCAAGGTATAATGCCTGTTCGCCAACCTTCATTTTTTTGTACAAGCCACGCTCTTCAGGGAGGTAACCAATATCAGCTACATGATTAGAGTTTAATGGTTGCCCATCAAACAAAACAGAGCCCGAATCTGGTCCAGTAATTTGATTAATAATACGAATTAGGGTTGTTTTTCCAGCTCCATTGGGGCCAAGTAACCCAAAGATATGACCTTTAGGAACGCTAATGCTTACACCATCGAGTGCCACGTGGGTGGCGAATTTTTTGACTATATTTTCAGCTTGAAGAAGGTATTCCATTTAACGACTCAAAACTATTAATTTATTAGACCCGTCATTGCGAGGCACGAAGCAATCTGAGAATGAAGAACGAGATTGCTTCATTTCGCTATACTTCATTCGCAAAGACGTTAATTAAAAAACTCTTTTACACGGTTAAAGAAACTCTTTTCTTTTCCAGTTGGACTTGGTTTGAAATTCTCTGATTCTCTAAAACTTTCTAAAGCTGATTTTTCTTCTTTAGTTAATTCTTGAGGCGTCCAAACGTTAATGTTTACAAGCAAATCTCCATTTCCGTAAGAGTTAATACCAGGAACACCTTTGCCTTTAAGCCTAAGGATTTTACCTGATTGTGTGCCTTCGCTAATCTTTATTTTAGCTTTAGACGATACGGTTGGGATTTCGACTGTAGTACCAAGCGTTGCATCAGCAAAATTGAGATATAAGTCGTAGTAAAGATTCTGGCCATCGCGAACTAAATCTTCGTGAGGAATTTCTTCTATCACAACCAACATGTCTCCTGGCACACCACCACGAGGACCTGCATTTCCTTTTCCACTTACTGAAAGTTGCATTCCTTCTTCAACTCCAGCGGGGATGTCGATAGTAACCACTTCATCTTTTCGAAGGATGCCATCACCATAGCACGATTTACATTTGTTGTTAATCGAACGACCTTCGCCTCCACAAGTTGGACAAGTAGATGCAGTTTGCATTTGCCCTAAAATTGTATTTTGAATACGAGTAACTTGGCCCGTACCGCCACAGGTTCCGCAATCACTGTATGACCCATTTTCTGCTCCCGAACCTTCACATGGATCGCAAGAAATAAATTTATTGACTTTTATCTTTTTTTGAACACCATTGGCAACATCTTCTAGATTTAGTTTTACCTTAACTCTAAGATTCGATCCTCGGTTAACACGTCTTCCTCTGCGGCCACCGCCACCACCAAAGCCACCACCGAAAATATCTCCAAATTGGTTGAAAATATCGTCCATGTTCATGCCGCCACTAAAACCTCCTGCACCTCCTCCAGCGGCTCCACCCATTCCAGCGTGACCGAATTGATCGTAACGTTGTTTCTTTTCAGAAGAACTTAATACGTCATAAGCTTCGGCAGCTTCTTTAAATTTTTCTTCGGCAGAAGGGTCGTCAGGGTTTTTGTCTGGATGAAATTTCAAGGCAAGTTTTCGGTACGACTTTTTAATTTCGCTTTCTGTTGCACCTTTCGAAACACCTAATACTTCGTAAAAATCTCTCTTTGCCATTTTTAATGCTTTAATGTGTGAATGATAGAAGGGAAGTATGTCTTTTTACCTGTAAAAAATTAATGTCACCATTAAAGCATTCCCTCATTCTACCATTCAATTTCTATTCTCCAATTACTACTTTAGTATAGCGAATTACTTTGTCGTTGAGAAAATATCCTTTTTCGACTGCATCAACAACTTTACCTTTTAAATTCTTAGAAGGGGCAGGGATATTGGTAATTGCCTCATGCAAATCTAAATCGAAATCTGCACCTGCTTCAACTTCCATTGGTTTTAACCCTTTTGCACTAAGAATTCCAGTTAACTTTTGAGAAACTAAGTTAATCCCTTCTTTAACGGCTTCAATATCTTTCGAGCCTTCATTCGATTTTATTGCTCTTTCTAAATCATCCAAAATTGGCAGTAATGCTGACATCATGCCCTCACTTGCATTCATAATTAAATCTAATTTTTCTTTTGCTGTGCGCTTTCGGAAGTTCTCAAATTCAGAATATAGTCTGAGGTATTTGTCGTTTACCTCGGTATATTTTGTTTCAAATTCGTTTACTGTATCGCCTTCAGATTCTTTAGAGTCTTCATTTTGAGAATCTTCGGTAGTTTCTTCAGTTGATGCTTCTTGTTGAACTTCTTGGTCAACAATCTCTTCGTTTACTTGTTGTTCTTTTTTCTTGCTCATTAATCGAATTTTGAATGGAGATAGTGTATTCAAATTGTTTGCAAATAGATGATTTAGGTCAATTTGGCAGTAATTTGAGAGAGTAAAATAATATAGGCGGTTGATTACCCCCGCCTATGAAAAGCTTATTGTTTTGATTTTGTTTTATTTGAAACTTTTCACGTATTTGTCAATTGCCATATCAAGTCCTTGGCCTCTTAAGTTTTTTGCTATGATAATTCCATTTTCATCAATAAGCCAGTTCATTGGAATTGAGTTTACTCGATATTGCTGTGCTGCTGCAGACTTCCAGCCTTTTAAGTCGCTTACATGCTCAGACCAAGTAAGTTTATCTTGTTTGATAGCGTTTATCCAACGGTTTTTGTCTTGGTCTAAAGATACGCTGTATATCTTAAACCCTTTAGCCGATTTAAATTTAGCGGATTGGTACTTTTTGTACGCTGCAACCACAGCAGGATTTTCTTTTCGGCATGGTCCGCACCATGATGCCCAAAAATCAATTAAAACTAAGTTTCCTTTTAAAGACGATAACTTTATTATTTTACCTTGAGGGTTTGCAAATGCAAGTTCAGGCGCTTTTTGTCCAACAGTTAATCCGATTTGAGCCTGAGGAGCTTTGCCAATAAAAGCAAACGACCCGATAATAAATAGCGCCAATGTAAATCCAATAATTTTTTTCATTTTAATCTTTTTTAAATCCTCTCAATTTTCGCACCTATTGCGTTTAGGCGCGTATCTATGTTTTGATATCCTCTATCAATCTGCTCGATGTTGTGAATAGTTGACGTTCCTTCAGCACTCATTGCAGCAATTAATAACGAAACACCAGCACGGATGTCAGGCGAAGTCATTTCAATTGCCCTCAATTGAGATTCTCTTGCTAATCCCATAACGTTTGCACGATGTGGGTCGCATAGAATAATTTGGGCACCCATGTCAATTAACTTATCGACAAAGAACAAGCGGCTTTCAAACATTTTTTGGTGTATTAAAACACTTCCTTTTGCTTGAGTTGCAACAACTAAAATGATGCTCAATAAGTCAGGAGTAAATCCTGGCCATGGGGCATCGGCAATAGTCAAGATTGAGCCATCAATGAACGTATCTATTTCATAAATGTCCTGAGCGGGGACAAATATATCGTCTCCTTTTCTCTCAAGATTTATGCCAAGTCTTTTAAAAATAGTTGGAATTTGACCAAGATGCTCATACCCAACATTTTTGATTGTAATTTCTGATTGAGTCATGGCAGCTAAGCCAATAAAACTACCAATTTCAATCATGTCGGGAAGTACTTTGTGGTCGCATCCGCCAAGGTATTCTACACCTTCAACAATCAGCATATTGGAACCAATGCCAGTAATTTTTGCGCCCATGCTATTTAGCATAGTGCAAAGCTGTTGAAGGTAAGGCTCGCAAGCGGCATTGTAAATAGTGGTCTTGCCTTCTGCCATTGAAGCAGCCATAACAATGTTAGCAGTGCCCGTTACAGAAGCTTCATCGAGAAGCATATAGCAGCCTTTTAGTTTAGCTGCTTCGGCTTTGTAGAAACGCTCTTTAGGGTTGTACGAAAAATCGGCACCGAGTTTTTCAAAACCAATAAAATGTGTGTCGATTCTCCTGCGACCAATTTTATCGCCTCCGGGTTTTGGAATGTACCCTTTTCCGAACCGCGCCAACAATGGACCGACCAACATGATTGAGCCACGGAGCCCGCCACCACGTTTTTTGTAGTCTTCGGTAAGCAGATATTCTACGTTAATGTCTGATGCTTCGAAGGTATAATCGCCTTCTCCGTTTTTCTTTACTTTTACGCCAAGGGCTTCGAGTAAATCGATGAGCTTATTTACATCCCTAATATCAGGAATGTTTTTTATTCTAATTTTTTCGGGGGTAAGGAGAACAGCAGAAAGTATTTGAAGCGCTTCGTTTTTTGCTCCTTGTGGAGTTAAATCACCATGAAGTTGGTGCCCTCCTTCTATTCGAAATGTCCCCATATCCTAATACCTTTTTCTATTTCGGCCGCTGTTTTTGTTTTTGTTTTTGCCACCATTTCGTTTCCTTTGATCAGAAATTGATGGGTTTTTAGCTAAAACTTCTGCGGTACTTATGTAACTAAAATCAGCGGATAAAGTTAATTTATCATCAGAAAGCTCTTTTAAATGATTGGTAATAACTTCATCGTTTACCGAATCTATATTCCAATTAAGGTAAGATGTTTTCATATGGTTAGCTAAAGCGTTGGTAAATGCAGTTTTTTCGTCACCTTCAGGAAGCAAAATGCACTTATCAATCATACTCTGAATAGCTACTCCATAGTGCTTATATCTTATTTTACTATTACGATAAGCTACTCGTTCAGGCCTTTTGGCTAAGGCTTCTTTCGTAGGTTTTTCGTAGGGAGATTCTACATCTAATTTAAAATCAGAAATGATGAACAGGTGATTCCATAATTTTTGTTCGTAGCCTTCAAGGTTCTTGTTCTGAGAGTTAATTTGCCCCATAACGTCAACGATAATTTTGGCAACGTTATTTCTTTCTTCTTTGTCAGTTATTTCACTAGCAAACGCCACCATTTTTTGAACATTTCTTCCGTATTCGGGAATCGCAAGACGGTATCTTCCTGTATTATAATCCATAAAAACTTAAAATTCTGATTGTTTTATTTTTGGTAATAGAAGGCAAATGTATTGAATATCTTTTATAAAGCTAAAAGGTATTAACAAAAAGGTTAAAGCAGTAACTGTATTATTTCTCACATCTGTTAGCTTAGCACTCTCAGTTTAGCAAATTTGAGTAGTAGTTTTTTCTCTCCGTGCCCAGCAAACGACACTGTTGCTTTTTGGTTAGGATAGGGACCTTCTAAAACGGTAATAGTTCCTTCTCCGAAACGTTCATGCTCTACTTTCATGCCTTCGCTTAGTTTTGGAGCAACGTAATTTGAATTAGATGGCGTAGGCGCAGAATTCATTTTCACTAATTTCTGACGAGGACTTGGAGCCGTAAATGTTTTCGTTTGTTGTGATGCTGATTTTTTTGGAGTTCTATCAAATGTTGTTCGATCAGAAAACCTAGTTACATTTCTCGTTGGTTCTCCGCTAGGTAATTCTATATATTTAGAGTCGATTTCTCCAATAAAACGACTTGGTTCGCAGTAAGTTAAGTTGCCCCATTTGTATCTGCTAGTTGCATAAGAGAGGGTAACTTTAGTTTCGCCACGCGTTACGGCAACGTAAAACAATCTTCTTTCCTCTTCTAAATCAGCTCTAGAGTTCAGCGAAAGTTGCGATGGAAATAAGTTTTCCTCTAAGCCAACGATATACACAAAAGGAAATTCCAACCCTTTGGCAGCGTGAATGGTCATTAAAGTAACCTTGTCGTTATCGTTGTCATCTTTTTTGTCTGCATCGGTTAGCAAGGCAATGTCTTGCATAAAAATGCCAAGTGTTTTCACCTCGTTCACAGCTTCTTCAAGGGGCAATTCTTCAGCATCTTCGCCAATAAATTCTTTCAAACCATTTAAAAGTTCTTGTACATTCTCGTATCGACTAACTCCTTCAGGTGACTTATCATTATATAAATCAGTAAGAATACCAACTGTGGAAGCAATTTCTTGCCCTAAATCGTATGCATTCTTTTTATCGTGTTGAGCTTTAAAACTAAGAATCATCGTAGCGAATTGTTGTAGCTTACCCAAAATAGCACCGCTTAGTCCTGAATTATATTCCGATGGTTTGGTAATAATATCCCATAGCGATACATCGTAAGTATTGGCAGCGATAATCACTTTATCCAAAGTCGTTTTGCCAATCCCCCTTGCGGGATAATTAATAACACGCTTTAGCGCTTCTTCATCTTTAGGATTTAGAACAAGTCGGTAATATCCCAATAGGTCTTTAATTTCCTTTCTTTGGTAGAACGAAAGCCCTCCATATATTCTATAGGGTATATCTTTCCTTCTAAGCGATTCCTCCATCGCCCTTGATTGAGCGTTGGTTCGATAAAGGATTGCGAAATCAAGATTTTTCCGCTGACCGTTTAATTTCTCAGTAAAGATTTCTGATGCGATAGTTAACCCTTCTTCGTTATCAGTTAATGATCTAAGCACTTTAATGGGTGCTCCTGTTTCATTTGAAGTCCAAACGTCTTTTTGAATTTGGTCTTTGTTTTTCTCGATAATCGAATTAGCCGCTTTTACAATGGTGTCAGTAGAACGATAGTTTTGCTCTAACTTAAATGTTTTTGCATCAGGATAATCTTTCTTGAAATTTAGAATATTCTGGATACTCGCCCCACGAAATGCATAAATGCTTTGCGCATCATCACCTACTACACAAATATTCTCGAAACGAGCAGCCAATGTCTTTACGATAAGGTATTGAGAGAAGTTTGTATCTTGAAACTCATCTACCATTATATATCTAAACTTATCCTGGTATTTAAATAGAACATCGGGAAAGTCTCGAAGGAGAACATTGGTCTTAAAAAGTAAATCGTCAAAATCCATCGCGCCAGCTTTGAAGCATCGTTTGGAGTAGATTTCATATATTTCGCCAAGTTTGGGCTTAGCAGATTGACGGTCGTCAGCTTGTATAGTTGTGTTATTCAGATATGCTTTCGCAGACACTAAATTATTTTTGGCATTTGATATCCTATTGGAAATAATATTGGGCTTATATATTTTATCGTCCAAGCCTAATTCTTTTACAATTGCTTTAATCAGGTTCTTCGAATCTTGAGAATCGTAAATGGTAAAGTTAGAGGGGTAGCCCAATTTTTCGCTTTCAGTACGCAGTATTCTTGCAAAAATAGAATGGAAGGTCCCCATCCATATATTACGAGCTTCACTACCAGAAACTTGCGAAGCAATTCGCCCCTTCATCTCTTTGGCAGCTTTGTTTGTAAACGTTAGCGATAAAATATTGAAGGCATCAATACCGCTGTGAATCATGTGAGTTATTCGATAGGTAAGCACTCTTGTTTTTCCTGATCCTGCACCAGCGATGACCATACTTGGCCCTTCAATATTTTCTACTGCTTTGCGCTGAGCCTCATTTAATTCATCTAAATAATTCATGGGGTCAAAAATAAGCCAGCGGCTCAATATATAGGAGCAAAGTTTTTCACATAATACCATAATTATAAACAAATTACTTCATCGAAACCTAAACCATGTTTAAAGTATAAAATCGCCTCTCGAAAGAATTTTCAAATTTTTTCTTTTTACTGCTTGCATATTTTGATTATTCATGTACCTTTGCACCCCCCAAAACACGTCTTGGGGCGAAATTATATAGAGAAAAAGTAAAGAAATCAAGGTATGCCGACTATTCAACAGTTAGTAAGAAAAGGTAGATTAAAGCAAACAAAGAAGAGTAAATCTGCTGC
>JAESTK010000051.1 GCA_016763645.1 Flavobacteriales bacterium | reverse complement strand
TGACCAAATAATGTTATGTTTGACATAGAGAGGGCGTTTTTTGTGGTGCAACTCAAAGGTAATTTGAGATACTTAAAATTAACTCTCTATTTTTTTAAACTTTTTTATCGTTTAGGACGGGATTGATTCAAAATAATAGGCAAACACCTTTCGTTCTTTGTTTTGCTGCTCGTACTTTATATTGTCATAATTTCCTAACTCCTCTTCGTATTCTTCAGTTATTAGGGTGCAATTACGAGTGAGTGAATAATCCAACATCTTGTAATTTTCAAATACGTTTCCTGAGATAAAATTGATGTTTTCGTTCATGTTTATATTTATCAAAACTTCACCCCCCCAAGTGTGTATAAGGTATTTTTCGTTGGTTAATTTACCTGCTTCAAAGGTTTCTCCCGATATAGGTGAAACATACCCTTTAGGTGCATCTTGTATCGTTGAGTTGTTCGATTGTAATCCGCCATATAATTTAGGGGTTACTTTAACCACCTTCGACACATCAAAAGAATACGCCCCTTTTATATAGTGTTGATTGATTTGATAATTTCCATCTGGGGTTACGTTAAAAGAACCTCCTGACCAAGGCCCTCATGCTGCTGAACGTTATTTCATAATTTTCGTTAGCTACTCCTCCTGTTACAAAATAGTTGCTTATCCACCGATTAGTAAGCGCTTCTTTCTCCATATAAGTTAAGCTCCAGTCGTTTTTATAGCTATTGTCTTGTTCGATGTATTGGTTTGCCCCTTTGGAGTAATCGTAACCTACGTTAAAAAATAAATTGGTTTCTTCTCCTATTTTTTTGCCAAAATTCACTCCGCCTCCATATGTGGTATTTGTTCCGCTAAAAGCGATAATACTTGTTTCGTCTGTCGTTGTGTAGATGTTAACCACTCCCATTAGCGCATTTGTTCCATATATTACTGAGCCAGGGCCTCGAATTACTTCAATTCTTTCGATATTGGTTAATGGTAAATCAAAAATTCCTCTACCGTTATACGGGTTATTAATTGGAATTTCATTTACGAGAATTAGAATTTCTCCATCGTTACGTACTCCTCGAAAAGCAGCTCGATAATTGCCTTCTGGCGACATACTAACTTCTATAGATGGAATGTATTTCAAAACATCAATTAACGAATTTGCCCCCATCCTCTCAATTTCTTCTTTAGAATAGGTGGTTACCACCGAAGGAACATCTTTTAATAATTTATCAATGTGAGAAGCCGAACGAATTTTCACATTCATTAAATCTTCTAGCGAAAGCTCTATAATTTTTGTAGAATCGACCTCTTGAGCTATAAGCCCTATAGGTAAAAAGAACAAAAAAAATATCCCAACTAAACTATTCAATTTTAACTCTTTAGATTACTAAGTTAAGGATTTTTAATACATTTTTGCACAAATGTTTTGTCAAAACACTGTATTTTTAATCTTTTATGCCGTTTCTTGACTTTTAAAGCGAAATATCTAGTTACCTTAATCATTCCCTTTTTGTGGGCTTTTAGCACTGAATCGGTTGAATACAAAGTTAAGCTGGCCTTTATCGAAAAATTTACACATTACATCGAATGGCCATCGCCTCGACCAAATTCAGCAGAATTTGTTATCGGAATATACGGGGCAGATCATTTTAGTGAATATATTTCCGATTATGCTTCAAATACCCTCTTCAATGGCAAACCGCTAAAAATAATTTCGATGAAAACTGCCGTGGACATAGATAAAAAAATGAATGTTATCTTTTTAGGGAAAGACAAAAAATGGGCGATGGATTCAATTATTCAACGAGCAAAATTGAATAGTTGCCTAACCATGTCGGAAATTACTGGGGCAGCAAAAAAAGGAATGATGGTCAATTTTATTGAAATAGATAATTCTATAAAATTTGAAATAAATAACAAAGTGATGAAACAGAGTGGCTTTAAGGTTAGCTCTCATCTTTTAAAACTTGCCAAAATAGTAGAACCTTGAAAATATTAGATAACATATCGATAAAAAACAAGGTTTTAGTAGTGGTACTCATTATAGTAATTCCAGTACTTATTGCTCAAACATTGCTGACAATTAACCGAGAAACTAAAGCCTTAACAGAAAATTTAAAAAGTGAATTAGCAACTATATCCCAGCTTGCTGCAAGTTACTGTGCCATTGATTTGCATTTTGAAGATAAAAAATCTGCTGCTTTTTCGTTAAGTAAAATCAACAATTTTCCTGAGGTAAAGTACGTTGAATTGGTGGATATTAATCATCGTTTATTCGCCAAATATTCATTCAGTAAATCGTTCGTAAAATCTGACATTATCGCAACCCCAATAGTTGGAGAAAGTATTCTTGATGGCGATTTTATTGTACGAACAGACCCCGTTTTGCTTGAAAACAAACCAATCGGATACGTTATTATTTACGCTTCTACCGAAATATTGGATGTCAATATTGGAACGGCTAAATTATTTGGTTTACTTATTCTTACTGGCTTTATATTTCTTACTCTGTTGGTCGGGTTCTTCTTTCAAAAAATTATCTCTGCACCAATTGTTAAACTTGCCAATTTTACCAAAAAAATATCGAAAGATGCTGATTATTCTGAACGTTTTGTGCCGCAAACAAACGATGAAATTACGGTGTTAGCGCAAGGCGTAAACGCCATGTTGCAGACCATTGAGGAAACTACTGTTTCTAAAAATTTGGTAGATAAAATTATTAATTCGATGGGTGATAGCCTAGTTATTATTGATAGTAATGGATTCATAAAACAATGTAATCCCATTTGTGTCGAACTCCTTAAATACCCTGAAAAAAAGATAGTTGGTGCCAATATCAGAAGTTTCTGTGGGTCTAAAAACGAGTTTAATCTCAACACGCAAGATAAATTTATTGAATTAACCATGAAAGATGCTGAAGGCAATAGCTTGGCAGTTGAATATTCTGGGAATTTGGTCGAAAATAACTTACTTGTTTGTGTAATTCATGATGTGAGTGAACGAAAAAAACATGAGGAAGAAATAAAATCATCGTTAAAAGAAAAAGAGGTGATGATTAAGGAAATACACCATCGGGTTAAAAACAATCTACAGATTGTATCTAGCCTCCTCAACCTACAATCATCTGCAATCGAAAACGAAGAAACTAGAGCACTTTTCACCAAAAGCAAGGATAGAATTAGCGCAATGGCGTTGATTCATGCTAAATTGTACAACACAAACGACCTTGTAAACATCGATGTTGCCGATTACATCGAATCTCTTTCTCGCTCAATTCTAATTACTTATAATGGCTATGATCAAGACATTAAACTAAAGGTTACTCCGCCAAAATCGATGTATGAAATTGATACTCTTGTGCCAGTAGGTTTAATGTTAAATGAGCTCATTACCAACTCTGTAAAATATGCATTTACTAAATTAAAAAAAGGGTGTGATTACTATTCATTTTGAAGAAAAAGGAAAAAAAACTATACTCACATACTCTGATAATGGAATTGGTTTAGCTGATGATTTTGACATTAATAAAGCTGAATCTCTTGGCTCTCAACTAATCGTAATTTTTGCAGATCAGCTCAACGGAACTGCCAAGTACATCAAACCAGATATAGGTGCTAAATTTGTTATTGAGTTTGAGGCTTAGTCTTGCTCCTCTACCTCAATAATGTTGAATGGTAAATCGAGTATCCGTTGAAAATCTTTACCGTCATCCAAACAGTCTTCATCATCTTCTTCGCATTCCCAATTTATGGTTACCGATTTGCTACCCGAGTTTAATTCATCTAACCGCTTAAAAATTTCAACTAACCTTTTTTTAGAACTTGTATTGTAATAAAAAAGTAACAAGGTAATGACAACCTCTGCTTGGCTCGAGTTTTCAAACACGTCTACCCAATTTTGAAGAGGTTTAAAGCATAAATCAGGATCTTCAGGAATAATTCTTCCTTCAATTCTAAGTTCTTTTTTTGATGAATTGTAGTTCATCGATGGGGTAGAAAAACTTCCTTCAATCGAAATTTCCATAGTTTACAATTTTATTCCTATTATTAAAATATCGTCTGTTTGCTTTATACTTCCTCGCCAAGCATCTATGTTGCTAGTTAACTCCTCGTGCTGCTTTACTACTGGCTTTTTATGAATACTTTGTAAAAATTCTTTAAATTTTCGTTTCATAAATTTTTTTCCTCGCAAACCTCCAAGTTGGTCGGCATAACCATCCGAAGTAAGGTATAGCATCTCCCCCTCGTTCATCTCGATAGAATGTTCGTCAAATTTAGGGTTATAAGACAGAGGAGTCCCGATTGCATATCGACTTCCCTTTACTTCAATTACCTCATTATTTTGTAAAATATAAAGCGAGTTGTATGCTCCTGCAAATTGAATGACATAATTTTTTTCCTTCTTCTCGATTTTACAAATAGAAATATCCATTCCATCCTTTATGGTTCTATCTGCGTTGCTTTGAAACCTATCTAAAATAAGATGATTCATCTGCTCTATAATTTTAGCAGGGCTAGTAATTTTATCAAAATTTACAATCTGATTCAAAATACTATTGCCAACGATGGTTAAAAAAGCCCCTGGAACACCATGGCCCGTACAGTCAACCGTTGCAACAATTAATTCGTTATTTTCGGTATTGGCTGTCCAATAAAAATCTCCTGATACAATGTCTTTAGGACGGTATAAAACAAAAGATTCTGGATATATACCTGTAATACTTTCGAGAGGTGGCAGCATTGCCAGCTGAATTCTACTAGCATAATTAATGCTATCGGTAATGTCTTTGTTTTTTTCTTGTACTTTCAGTTCTGCTTCTTTACGCTCATGAATATCAGCATCAATGGCAACCAATTTTGTTATCTCTCCTTTTTTGTCTAAAATAGGAGTTAGCGTAGTTTGTACCCACATTTCTTTTCCAGATTTATTGAAATAAATATGCTCGTAGGCTACTGACTTTTTTTTAGCATATACTTGGTCTAAGTAATCAATAAAATTTTCGGTAGAACTCAAGTCACGAATATTTGAACCTACCTCTTCTATAATTTCTTCAATGGTGTAACCTGTTTGTTCTGTAAACGCAGCGTTTGCCCACTCTATATTACCATCTGCATCGGTTATTAGAATCGAATTGTCCGTTTCGCTTGCTACAATAGATAGTTTTTCTAATTTATCATTCAATTTGTTTAATTCCCAATATGACTGGGCATTTTCTAATGCAATTGCGGCATATACAGCTAGGGTTTCGAGTATTTGAACATGGGTTTCGGAATATGCATTTTCTACAAAACTTTGAACGGTTATTACACCAATTTTATTGTTATTAGAAATAAGTGGTAAATAAATAATTGACTTAGGTGCTTCTCCTGTAACCGCTTCAAGTTCCCCTGTTATCTGCAATAGTTCTCCTGTTAAAAAACAACGAGATGATGGTGTATCATCACTCAAGGGGAGGTAGCTATCTTCTAATATTTTTCCTTTTTCGATAAATCCAGCGAAATACAAAGCTTCCTTTTCTTGGTCGTATATACCAACACCAAATGCCTCTGCATCCATCAGTGTATTTACATTGTCATAAATTTTTTCGATAATTTCAGCTATGTCTAATGTCGCAATTATTTTCTTGCCTATTTCACTAATTAACTGAATGTTTTGGTGCGCTTTTTCTACTTCTTCTTTTTGTAAAATTAATTCTGCTGTTCTTACTGCTACTTTGTCTTCGGTCCTTTCATATTGTCTTGCGTTTTCAACTGCAATAGCCACATAGATTGCTAAACTTCTTAATGTATCCAGATGATGCTCTGCATATGCATTCTTTTTGAAACTCTGCACACTAATGGTTCCTCTTGTGTGTTTATTATGGATTAACGGCAAATAGATAAGTGACTCGGGTAGCTCCCCGAAAACTGCTTCCTTATGATGCTTTTTATTGTATTTCGTAAAATCGTTTATTAAAATTTCTTTGCTTTCATTAAAACACATTACAGAAAGCTGATGCTTCTCTTTTATTTCTAGAAATGCAACAGGAAACTTTTTACCTCTTTCAATAGTTCCAGGTAATACAAGGCGATTGTTTTTTTCATCAAAGAATGATATACTGAATATTGTTGCATCCATCAACCTATTTATCTGCGCATAAACTGTTTCGATAATATCTTCAACTTTTAGTAAAGCTGTAATTTGGGCTCCGATATCGCTTAATATTGTACTATCCTCATACGCTTTTTTAAGATGGCCTGATGTCTCTACTAACGCTTCATCTTTTCTGTTAGACCTTTCTTTTTCTATCTGAAATTTAATCTCCGCCCCTTTTGCTTTTTCTTCTAACTTAGCTTCGAACCACTTTTCTTTAAATTCAATATACAACTCAAAGTGCTCATTCCTCTCCGCCAATTTGCCTCCCAACTCGGCAATCACTTGCATGATTTTATGGTATTCACAAATCTCTTCTAACAACAGTTTAATAGATGCTAATTCAATGGCTTTACGAGAAATATCTTTTGCTTTTTTATAATCCCCTATCTCCAGATATACATTTGCCATGAGAATCATTGACTGACACGCGCCCTTATCTTGACCAACCTGTGTATAGTACTTAACTGCCTTTTCGTAATGAGCTATCGACTCAGTATATTGCTCTAGCCCGGTGTATGATTTTCCAAATTCTAAGCACAAATTGGCTTTGTGAGATATTCCTCCTATCTTCTCCAGAATCAGCATTGCCTTGTCTAAAAATGGAATTGTTTTGCTGTGCTGTTCAAGGTTATTGTAACTTGAAGCTAAACCTCCTAACACCTTTATCAATACTTCTAAATCACCAACTTCTTCAGCAATTATTTGAGCTTTTAACAAATATTGAATTGCTCTTTTATTGTCGCCCTGAGCATAACTTACTGTTCCCAAACCATTTAAGGCGTTTGCTGTGCCTGACTGATTTTTAACTGAAGAGTAATCGTAATAACTGCCTTCATATAGTTCGAACGCGATTTGAAAGTTGGTTAAAAAATAGTGTGTTGTGGCAATGTTGTACAGTACCCGGGCACCATTACTGACATCTCCTAATTCTTCGTATAACTTTTTTGCCCGTACAGAATAATCAATCGCAATTTTATATTCTGATAGCCAAGAATTAGAGGCTCCTAGATTTCTATATGCGTCTGCTTTTCCCTTTGGATATTCGTGTTTCTTAGCCAAGGTAAATGCACTTTGGCTAAGGTCTATCGATTTTTTTGGATTTTCTCTATTGATTGCCCAGCCCAAATCATTTAAACAATCGATTTCAGATTCTATTGTTTCGAATCGTTTTGTTTCTATTTGTCTTTCTAATTCTTGAATTTCAGCAATCATCGAGAATGGTAATAATTATCGTAAATTTAAAATAATTACCGTAACAAACAAATAGGGGAAAGCTACAGGGCAAACTCACACTTTTTTATTTGCGCAGATAATCAATGAGTTACGATTTCCTGTTTTTGAATATCAAACTTACTAAAAATCAAAGTGACTGATA
>JAESTK010000050.1 GCA_016763645.1 Flavobacteriales bacterium | reverse complement strand
TTTTATTTTTATCGAAAAAAGAAGCTTGGATATGGTTTTTAGTATTTCTCTCAATAATTGTAATCTCGGCTATTTTCGAACCAAAACTAAACAACCAGGTATTATCTGTTCCAAACTATGCGATAATAATGTTCTACGTAATGAATTTGGTAATTACTTTAACTTTTGTGTTCTTGATTACTTTTTATTTTTTGAATAACCTCATTGAGCAAAGAGAGAGAAACATTGAATTATTAAAAATTACCAATGAAAAGCAAAGGCAAATACTTGATAGTATTAATTATGCGAAACGTATTCAAAGGGCTATACTTCCCCCAACTAAACTGGTAAGTGAATACTTGCACAAATCCTTCATTCTTTACAAACCAAAAGATATTGTATCCGGAGATTTCTACTGGATAGAACCAATAGAAAAAGGTGCACTTTTCGCAGCAGCTGATTGTACGGGGCATGGCGTATCAGGAGCAATGGTATCTGTTGTATGTAACAATGCCCTAAACCGATCTGTTCGAGAATTCGGTTTAACGGATCCTGGGCAAATTTTAAATAAAACCAAAATGTTGATCATTCAAGAATTTGAAAAGTCCAAAGAAATAGTTGAAGATGGAATGGATATCGCCTTGTGTAAATTAGAAGGTAATACACTCTCTTATTCTGGAGCTAACAACCCGTTGTGGCTAATTCGAAACGGAGAAATATTAGAAACCAAAGCAGACAAACAGCCCATTGGTCTTCACCATGAAAACAAGCCATTTACAACGCGTACTCTTGAATTGCAAAAAGGAGATTCAATCTATATTTTCTCCGATGGGTATTCGGATCAATTTGGTGGGAATAAGGGAAAAAAATACATGTCTCATCAATTCAAGGGTTTTCTAATTTCAATTCAAAAACACTCAATGGAAGAACAACATAAATTGCTAGACAAGGAATTCGAATCTTGGAAAGGGCAACTTGAACAGGTTGATGACGTTTGTGTAATTGGATTAAGAATATAAATATAACGTGCTACAAGGCCTCGCTCAGCACTTCCCCAAATCGATATACATCTTCAAAAGAATTGTACAGCGGAACCGGTGCCATTCGAATCACATTGGGTTCTCGCCAATCAGCAATTACACCTTGTTGCATAAGGTGGTCGAATAAAGGTCTTCCATAACCATTTGCAACAATAGAAACCTGACAACCTCGTTCATTCCAATTTCTTGGCGTAATGTTTTCTAATCCTTTTTCTTTTAGGTTTTCAAATCCCTTTTGGGTGTTTATATCATCAACTATAAATTCTAAGTACCCCGAAAGTAGTTTTTGCTTTTCTAGCAAGGCGTCCATACCTACTTCAGCAAAAATATCAACCGAAGCTTTGTGAACTGCCATCGAAATTACCGGAGCATTACTCATTTGCCATGCTTCGGCAGATTTCATAGGTTTAAAGCCTTTTTCCATTAAGAAACGGGTTTCCTGTTCGTGTCCCCACCAACCAGCAAAACGAGGTAAATCGGCATTATCGCAATGTTTTTGGTTCACATAGATACCAGCAACTCCCCCCGGGCCTGAGTTCATGTATTTATACGAACACCAGCACGCAAAATCAACATCCCAATCGTGTAATTCGAGTTTGATATTTCCGACTGCATGTGCTAAATCGAAACCAACATTTGCACCTACTTTATGCCCTGCTTCGGTTATCGATTTCATATCAAAAGCCTGTCCCGTAAAGTAATTTACACCCCCAATCATTACCAATGCTAAAGAATCTCCTGCTTGTTCAATTGCCTCAATAATATCTTCATGACGAACAGTATATTCCCCTTCTCGCAAAGCAACTTCTATAATAGCCTCATCAGGATTAAATCCTGCACATTTAACCTGCATCTCCAAAGCATATTGGTCTGATGGAAATGCTTTTGCCTCGCAAATAATTTTATAACGCTCAGTTGTAGGGCGATAAAACGAAACCAACAGCAAATTCAAATTTACCGTTAGGCTATTCATCACAACAACCTCTTTTGGTTGTGCTCCAACAATTTTCGAAATAGGCTCTACAAACATTTCGTGGTAATCCTTCCAAGGATGTCTTCCTTTAAAATGTCCCTCAACACCCCAATTAGCCCACTCTTTTATCTCCGTATCAATGTAATGCTTTGCTCGTTTTGGCTGAAGACCTAGTGAATTTCCTGTAAAGTAGTTTACTTCTTTTCCGTCAACAACCGGAATATGAAATTCGTCTCTCCATTTCGCAAGCGGGTCTTTGGCATCCATTTCTTTAGCAAACGCTAATGTATTCTCGTAAATCATAGTCATTTTATCTATTTTCGCAACCGAACCAAAAGTAGGACAAAACATGAACAGAACAAAGTCGGACGAACTTTACAAAAAAGCTATAACACTTTTTCCTGGGGGTGTAAATTCACCTGTTAGGGCACTCAAATCAGTTGATGGTAATCCTATTTTTATCGAAAAAGGAGCAGGAAGCAAAATTACCGATGCAGACGGAAACGAATACATTGATTATTGCTGTTCATGGGGGCCGCTAATTTTAGGGCACAACAATCCAAATGTGATTTCAGAAGTCAAAAAAGCAATCGATAAAGGCATGAGTTTTGGTGCGCCAACGGCATACGAAAATGAGCTAGCCGAACTGATTTTAGGCAACCACAATTACATCGAAAAAATTCGTTTTGTAAGCTCAGGTACCGAAGCTGTTATGTCAGCCATTCGGTTAGCAAGAGGTGCTACAGGGAGAAATAAAATCATAAAATTTGATGGTTGTTATCATGGTCATGCCGACCATTTATTGGTTAAAGCGGGTTCTGGTTTGGCAACTTTTGGTACATCTTCTTCGGCTGGTGTTCCCGAGGCGTTTGCCAACGAAACCATCATACTTCCATTGAATGATAAAGAAGCCGTTAAAAGAGCCTTTGACGATTATGAAGGCGACATTGCTTGCATTATTATTGAGCCTGTTCCAGCCAATAACGGATTGCTAATTCAAAATAAAGATTACTTGGAGTTTCTAAGAGAAATTACTGCTGCCAATGATTCTCTCTTAATTTTTGATGAAGTAATTAATGGGTTTAGAATTGGTTTTGAAGGTGCGGCAGGACACTATAATATTCAACCGGATATTTTGACCTACGGAAAAATTATTGGAGGCGGAATGCCTGTTGGCGCTTATGGTGCCAGTACTGAAATCATGAGCAACATCGCACCCGATGGAGCAGTTTACCAAGCAGGAACGTTGTCTGGAAACCCCGTAGCTATGGCAGCAGGAATTGCCCAATTAAAAGAATGCCTTAAACCAGGATTCTATAAGTTGTTAGAAGAAAAAACAGAATTTTTAACCTCAAGTATTGAGACCTACGCTATAGATAAAGGCTACGAGTTCCGTTTTCAGAAAATTGCTTCCATCTTTTGGATAGCTTTTAGCTATAAAGATGCGATAAAAGCTGCTGACGAAATTGATGCATCGAACATGGAAAAATTTAGAATTCTGCACAGAGAACTACTCGAAAGAGGAATTTACCTTGGTCCTTCTGGGTATGAGGTCGGTTTTGTATCGGCTGCCCATTCTCAAGAAGATTTAGACAAAACTATACAGGCATTTAAAAAAAGTCTTGATATTGTTTTTGCGTGAACGAGAAACGTATAAAAAAAGGGTTCGATTTTCTTGCTCCGTTTTATGATGTTGCAGTCAAGCTCTTTTTTGGAAATTCTATTCTCAAAGTACAAACGCATTTTTTATCTGAGATAAAAGGGGTCAGTTCAATTCTTATTTTTGGCGGAGGTGCTGGGCAAATTTTAGTTGAAAGTCTTAAAATAAATAG
>JAESTK010000003.1 GCA_016763645.1 Flavobacteriales bacterium | reverse complement strand
GGCGCAGCTTGTATTAACGGGATTCAAAATTCTGGATATTATGGCTATGCTGTTTCGAATGTAGTATTTAGTGAAATTTCTAATTCGACTAGCCCTACAACTAATGGGCATGTAGACTACACCTGTTCGGGTATAACTAGTGTTACGACAGGAACAGGTTATCAGCTTTCAATCGATATCGAAGCTTTAGGTGGTCAAGATGCATTTCACGCAGTATATATTGATTATAATGATAATGGAACCTTAGATGATACTGACGAGACAGTAATGAGCGGAACGCTTGTATCTGGATCTGGAGCAACAACCTTTACTACAACGGTTACTATTCCAGTGGGTGCAACAACAGGTAAACTCCTCCGAATGAGGGTTATTAATGACCAAGCTAGTTTATCTGGGCCATGCGATAATTTATTTACAGGCGAAGCCGAAGACTATTCAGTGTTAGTAAGTTCACCATGTAGTGCCCCTTCAGTTACTTTAACCGATGTAAGTGTTGTTTGCTATGGCGAATCAACAGGTTCAGTAACATCATCAGTTTCGGGAGGGCAAACCCCTTATACTTACTTATGGAGTAATGCTGCTATAACTGACGACATTACAGGAATTCTAATAGGAACATATTCTGTTACCGTTACTGAAAACCAAGGTTGTACAACTATCCAATCGGCTACTGTCTCTCAACCAACCGCAGTTACCGTAGCAATAACAGCAACTAACCCTCAATGTGTTAGTGGCTCTGATGGAAGCGCAGCATGCTCACCTACAGGAGGCACAATACCTTATACTTACCTTTGGAGCGATGCGCAAACTATTGCAACAGCTACTGGGCTGAGTGCAGGAGTATTTCAAGTAACTGTTAAAGACGCAAATTTATGTACTGTGGTAAGCTCAATTACGCTTACAAGCCCTGTTATGTCTGCACCAATTTCGCCTACTCATCCCTTATGTGTAGGGAATAGTGATGGCTCAGCTTTGTGTTCACCTACAGGAGGTGCAACACCTTATACATACTTGTGGAATTCGACTCAAACGAAAGCAACTTCAACAGGATTATCAGCGGGGGTACATTCGGTAACCGTAACGGATAACAATAGCTGTATAATTTTAGGCATAACAACATTAACAGACCCTGTACTATTAACGGCATCTGTAACGGCAACCCATCCTGTATGTAATGGAAGTAATAATGGCTCAGCATTATGTGGACCGAGTGGCGGAGCAACGCCTTATACTTATTTATGGAACTCTACTCAAACAACAATTAACTCAACAGGTTTGAGTGCTGGAATTCATACGGTTACTGTTACAGACAACAACTCATGTACCGCAGTTGGGCAAACAACATTAACTGACCCAACAGGAATTTCTATTATAGTTACAGCAATGCATCCGTTTTGTGTGGGGGCCAGTAATGGTTCTGCATCTGCCTTAGCTTCATCTGGTACAACCCCTTATACTTACCTTTGGAGCGATGCACAAACTTCCTCAAATGCAACAGGTTTATTAGAAGGAGTTCATGCTGTAACGATATCAGATGCTAACTCTTGTTCTGCTATTCAATCAACGACCTTAACAGATATGGTTGGTGGTGTTACACTTACTCCATCAGCAACAACCTGTAATGGAAAAAGTGATGGCTCAATTTCTACAAGTGTTAGTGGTGGTGTTACTCCTTATACTTATTTGTGGAGCGATGCTCAAACTACAGTAAACGCAACAGGGTTATTAGCAGGAAATTATACCGTAACAGTTACAGATGTAAACTTGTGTTCAAACATCAAAACGAGTGCTGTAACAGAGCCGACTGTGCCCACTGTTACAATTACAGGAAATAATGTAACTTGTAATGGTATGTCAACTGGTTCGGCAACTACAACAGTATCTGGTGGTACAACAGCATATACCTATGCATGGAGTACAAGTTCAACATCATCTTCTATTACAGGATTAACTGCAGGAACATATTCACTAACTGTATCTGATGCGAATAGCTGTACTGTTTTGGAGACAGTTACAATTACGGAACCAACAGCTGTTACGGTATCTTTAGCCGCAACTAATGTTGATTGCTACGGACAAGCTACAGGATCTATTTTAGCTACGCTTAACGGTGGAGTTACGCCATATACCTATTTGTGGAGTAATGGAAGCACAATTGCTAATAACACAGGGTTACCTGCAGGCAATTACACCCTAACGTCAACAGATGCTAACAGTTGCGTTAACATTAATGTAGTCGCTGTAACCCAAGTTACTCCTTTACTTGTGAGTTATACCTCAACCGATAGTAGAGTTGGGTCTGGTTCAGCTTTATCATTTGGAGGTACTGATTACATCACTACATCGAATACGATTACTTATAACACTCATAGTGTTTCCGCGTGGTTAAAAACTACGAATACTGGACTAATTACTGTTTTAGGGGCTTCGGAGGGCGCCAATATCGAGATGCAATTTTATCTAGAATCTGGCAAGGTAAAAGTTAAATTAATAGACAATACACCACTTACGAAAATATACGCATCCACTTCAACAATTAACGATGGCAATTGGCATCACATAGCATATAGCTATGATGCAGCGGGTGATAACATCAATATATACGTTGATGGAGTTTTAGATAGTGGTGTAGAAACAGCCAATGTTCTCACTTTTGCAATGAGCACGACCAATTTGTCAATAGGGTCGTTTCCTGTTGGATCTAATAATTTTGTAGGCGAAATTGATGAATTAGTATTTTGGGAAAAAGAATTAACACAGACAGAAGTTCGGACAGAAATGTGTAAAAAAATCACTTCAGCGCATTCTTCAATGTGTGATTTACTTGCTTATTATCGATTTGACGAAAACTCAGGTACAACTCTAAAAGATTGGTTCAACACCAATGACGGAATATTTGTAGGTGCTCCGAGTTATGTGCTTTCTGGTGCTGCAATAGGTAATGCTAGTGGATTTGATTACAGTGGAGCAACGAGCAATGTTAATCTAGCTCACCCTGATGGCGATGATTTAAATGTAACAGTAACGGCAGGTACACCAAGTGGTCTTCATCTGTACAGAATAGATAATATGCCGGACAGCACAAATGGAATAGATGGCACTGATAACAATCGATATTTCGGTGTGTATATAGTTGGCTCTGGGGCAACCTATACCGCGACCTATGATTATGATGGCCACACATATGGGGTTCCTTCAACTGAAGCCAGCTTAATGTTATTTGGCAGGCAAGATAATTCTATTGCTACATGGGCGGATAAATCAGCGACCCTAAACACAACCGCTAATACTTTAGAAGTAACTGGAGTAATATCTACCGCTAACGAATATATTATACATTTAGGAAGAGTTTTATGGACAGGAAGTACCGATACCGATTGGGGAACTGCCTCAAATTGGAGTCCGTCAGGCGTTCCAATATCTACCGACCACATCACAATACCAGATGTAACCAACAAACCCATATTGGATACAGATAGGTCTGTCGGAAATATAAGTATAGAAACGAATAGTAGCATTTCCTTAGGTACAAATACTCTATCAATAGTAAATAGTTTAACTAATAATGGAAGCGTTATTCCGGGCACCGGAACAATAAGCTTTATCGGTTCAGATGCTCAAATAATTAGCGGATCAACCAATTTTACGAACCTAACTATCAATAATACTTCGGGAGGTGTAACAGTTAATTCTGGCCAGCTTTCTGTTACAGGAACATTATCTTTAACAAATGGATTATTAACAACTAACGATTCGCTAACCTTAGAATCTTCCGCAACAGGAACAGCTAGAGTAGCTGAAATAACTGGTGGTACAATTTCAGGAAAAGTAACATGTGAACGATACATACCTTCAAGTAATCTAGCTGCATGGAGAAGATTATGTTCTCCAGTATCAGGCGTTACCTTAGCAGATTGGAATGATGATTTTATCACTTCAGGTTTCCCAGGTAGTGACGACCCTACTTTAAGCTTTGTTTCTATTTACACCTATGATGAAACGGTTCTTGGAGGCGTAGAGGAATTTGGATGGACCGCAGCAACGGGAATTACAGACCCAATTAATGTAGGGGAAGGATATACAGCTTATATCAACAATGTTGATACAGTTATTGATGTAACAGGAACGCTGGTTCAAGGAGATATAAATTTAAATGTTAGCTATACAAGCTCAGGTGTTGATACTGATGATGGGTGGACTATTGTGGCAAATCCATATATGTCAACTATAGACTGGGATGATGCCGATTGGGTTAAAACTAATATGAACAATGCCATATATATATGGGATCACTTCAATGGCGTTAATGCAAGTTATGTGGACGGTGTGCCAAATAATGGAGGCGGTCCGTTGATAGCTTCATCACAAGCATTTGTAGTTCAGGTGTCAGCAACTTTACCAGTTTTAACAGCTAAGGAAGGTGTTAAAAACTCAACTGACCATACCTTCTGGAGGCGGTCGAGTGGTGATATTCTTAGGTTAGCCTTGATAGGAAATGGATATACAGATCAAACTACGATCGTTTTTAAAGATGAATCAAGTGAAAATTTTGATTCAGATAAAGACGCTAGAAAATTTGCAAACCCATCGCCTGCATCTAATTTTTCTTCAACCGATGGACAAAATGATTATTCCATTAATTCGTTGCCATATCATAGTGAGCTTGTAATTCCTTTGAAAACAATTGTTTCTAGCTCAGGAACTTATAGAAT
>JAESTK010000305.1 GCA_016763645.1 Flavobacteriales bacterium | reverse complement strand
GTCGAATGCACTAGTCTTGAAAACTAGCGTACCGCAAGGTACCGAGAGTTCGAATCTCTCATTCTCCGCCAGAGAACAAAAGTCCCACGCAAGTGGGATTTTTTGTTTGCTGTCGTTTTCAAATTCATTTGAAAAATGATTGCAATAAGAAAAACAAGAACAAAGTGATAGACTTATGTTCTTTGCACCCCCTCCACTAAAAGAGTTCAACAAAGTTAATCTCTCATTCTCCGCCATTATAAAAAAGCCCCTTTTTGGGGCTCTTTTCATACTCAATGTTTTTATTCGCTTCAACTTATACCAATACTACGACTTTATAGACTTTTTATGCAGATTACTTACTGAAAGGTTAGTTTTGATTGGCGAGCGGTTGGTTCTTAGAATTTGAACAAAAACTATAATTGCAGTGATATACCCTCTGGGTCTCTTGCTGCCATACTCCTGATTTAATCTTATTAATTGGAGTACGGTATACGATACTTAGGTGAAAGAGTTAATAAAAAAGCCTGTCAAAATTGACAGGCTTCATTCACGAGAATATAGGAGGTGGTTACATAGGTCTATAAAAGCCCAAATTGTCGCTCTTTTTTTTTGTGATTTATGCACTATAACTCTTTCAAAATGAAAAAAATAGCTACTCTGCCTTTTGTTATAGTTCCAGAGTCGCTAACTGTAATTTTCAAACAAAACTGAAGTTTCAAGCTCCATAGCAATCGTTTTTTGATGCTGAATAACTTGATTCAAATGCTTCGTTTTAGTCATCGGGTTAGCCATAACAACTCTAAGGCAAACTAATTTGTATTTGCTTTTAGATTTGATCGTAAGTGTAGTTCTAGAAACAAAAGATTTTCCAGAATTGAACTGTTTTGTCTGTAAGTTCTCGTTAAAAGAATTAATCTCACAAATTGCAGCTTCATCAAGAGTCAGGGTATCAACCCCTCTGTATTTTTCGGGGATATACTGGTACAACAGTATATTTAGTTGTGGCTCTGAAATCATTTCAAACTCCTCTGAATTATCGATTATTGATTTCAATTCTAAGGTTCTATTAAGACTTGTGTTAATCAGCTCTTCGTATCCTTCTTTCCCCATAAGCTTAATGGCTGTATATAGGTACAAAGAATTCGCTGGTCGAGAACCTTCGTGTGTACGTTGACCTAAGTCAAAACTATTTTTTCGAATTGTATACTGTGCAGTATGTTGAACATTGTCAGCAATCCTTGTATCCTTAAAAAGCAACATTCCTATTCCCATTGGCACATATAACTGTTTGTGAGGGTCCAGAGTTACACTATTAGCAAGTTCAATTCCTCTTAGTAAATGTTTGTGTTCATCAGAGAAAATAAAGCCACCACCCCATGCAGCGTCAACGTGAAAATGAATTCTATTTACCTGAGCGATTTGACCGATTTCTTCAAGAGGATCAACAGACCCGCATTCGGTCGAACCAGCTATTCCCACCAGGGCAATAATATTGACATCGTTACTTCTTAATTCAGCTATTGTTGATTTTAGAATTTTAAGATTGATTTTCTGATGATCATTAACTGGGATAGTTACTAAATTATTGATACCTAACCCAAGAACATCCATCGCTTTTTTTATAGAATAATGAGCAAGTTCAGAGCAAATAACAACGCTTTTATTGTTCAATGTATTTAAGCCTTGTTCAGCAATACCATTTACCGCTTTGTTACGAGCTATGTGAAGTGCCATAACATTAGCAGTAGTTCCTCCCGCTGTAATTGCACCGAATGTTAATTCAGAATCAATAATACCATTCGAGTACACTTCGTCAGATTCACCAAAAATTAATTGATGCATTTGAGAAATAACAATACGCTCATAATGGGTAAGCACTTTTGATGTCTCAATTTTAACGATATTTTGATTCATTGCCGTTATTAGAGCAGAAACAGATTTCGTAAAATTGGGCAGTAATGTAGTCATATGACCTATAAATAAAGGAGATCCCATATTTATAGATCCTGGTAAAATTATATTCTCAATTTCATTTAGTACATCATTACAAGCACTTGGCGAGCTTTGTACAGGTTTAAATTCTATACCAGATACGGCTTCTTGGTAACCCTCATGACTCGAAATAGGCGAGTCCTGATTGTGATTTACCAATAAATTATTAATATAATCAGCTCCTTCCCAATCCATGTTATCGAAAAATTGAGAAATGATTGATTCATTGTTTTTATGCATAATTATTTTCTGATTTTAGGAGATCTCCATTTCCTCAAGTAAATAATAACTAATAAAACTGAACTAATGGCCATTGCGCTAATTACCCCGATGAAAACTTCAGAAGGATCTAATCGTTTTGTTTGAAAAATAAGTACGTACGAAAAGAATACCCCAACTAACACAGAAATCTCTGGATCTAAGCTACCATTAATTGCTGCCACAGATTTCGTTTTCGTTAGAAAGGAAGAAATTATACCACCACCACAGGATGTTACACAACCTAAAATTGGCCCCCAAATGTAAAGTGGTTCCAAACGCATTTCGACAGCAACCCCTACCCCAACAATGGTGTAAGCACCAAGCGCCATGGCCTCAATTGCAACTCGAACGAAGGTTAGTTTATTGTTATGTTTATCTGAGAATCTATTATATTGATTGGATTTTCTCCGAAGCCAGTCATGGATTCGAAGAAAAACAAATCCAATAACAGCAATTTGCAGAATAGAATTGATGATACGTGGATCTTGAATGAAGGCAAGTGGTCTTCCTACAATTAAATCTCTTATGATTCCGCCACCAGCACCTAATAACAGACACATAATTACAACCCCGAAAATGTCAAATTTGTTATCATAGGCTATCATTAATCCCGTAAATGCGAAGAAAATTATTCCGATTAAGTCAATAACAGAAAACCATTTAGTTTGCACCGTAATGTGCATTAATACAGGAAAAAGATCTTCAGATATGAGTATATCTAATTCACCTGATTCTTCTAACTCAATTATACTCGCATTAAACTCAGCTAATATTAGCTGATATATGCTGTCTTTTACCGGATCCGGATCCTTGTGAATTAAAAGGTGAATACCTTTTTTATCCATGTCTGAAGAATGCTCCATGAATTCGTCACCTAATTTCTTCTCCCAAATAATTTTGGCACCTACTAATCTGTCGGAAATTACAAATCTTGTGTCTCCGTTTTTGAAATTTTCGAATAGTTGCTCGTCATGCTCAGCTTTAACAATCAATGAGCTATTTTCTTTAATGAATTTATTGATTTTTTCGTCACAATATACATAGCTATCAATAGCACCAACTTTACTCTTATTTTTAACCGCAAAAGCAATTATTTCATCAACAGTTTTAAGTTTCTGTAGTTCTTTGTCAGAAGTTCTAACATATAATTTGTTCACTTCAAATCGGTATTTATCCGACATATGGTATTTTTGCTGTCTTACTTCTGTACTGACTGCGCCACCAGTCGCGTCAAAATAACCTTGTTCAACACGTGTTTGATTTCCTGTCCAAGTTCTATTCGTATTGTTATCAAAAATTGTAGTGATACCTCTATTCGAAAATAGTGCTTTTATTAGGTCATAATCAAGACCTGTTAGATCACCTTCATTATTAATGTATTGGTATGGACTCCAAGAATACCAAGTAATCTTGACCGTATCAATATCAGTTATTTTAGATTGACTTTCAATTTTAACCGTATCAGTATTGATCGGTTCAGTTTGGCACTGAACAGAAAGCAACAATGCTAATAAGATAGAAGTTATTACAATTCTTAACATAATGGTTTACTTATAATTTAATTCCTAAAAATAGGCGGTAATCAAAGATTGTTTTGTCTACTGGCAAGAAACCATCGTAGCTAATGTATCCTGATTTAACCGCAACGTAAAATGGTGATTTTGATTGGTACTTAGCAATGATGTTGTACTCTGTTACTCCTCCACCATCGTTTAAGTCAGTACGGATAAATATAGCCCATAAGCTAAAGTCTCCTTTCTTTGTAAACTTTGACACATTTAACTCTCCATAGTACGAAAGACTACCTGAACGTAGTCCAAGATCAAACTCATATAATGGAGCCTTAACGATTAAATCTGTTTGAAGTGGTGTCATAATAATTTCACCGTTAAGATCTCCAACTGTATAGAATGTACCACCCTCAATACTAAAGTTTTTTCTGTTAAATTTCAACCCTGATTGCCAACCCGTGAGGTGAATTCCACTATAATTATTAGTCATTACGCCAGAAGAATCCTTTTGGGCGTTTCCGCATATAGCCATGGTCAGGACAATAAAAATTAATGATGATCTTTTCACCGTGAAAGATTCTTGTTAACCCGCATTATTATTCATTGTCGGAAAAAAATAATTCGCGAAATTAGTATAAAAAGTGAAACGGCACAAGGCAAACGCATTTAAAACAATGCCTACTTATCAATAAGCTCAAGGCTTGTAACTATTTAAATATCAATATCTTAATGTTTTGTTGACAACCTATTATTTCGTATATTTAAGTGGTAGCCCAGTTAATTATATAGATTTGAGTAAAAAGGATAATTTATTGGATTTCTTCGAAGACCTAGAAGATCCAAGGCGTGAAAAATGTAAAAATCATCTTCAACAAATAATCAACATTGAGCAATATCCGCATCAAGTTTCGCTCATCAATAACAATTGGGAAGTGTACTCATACTACTCCGACACTCTTAACCAACTCTTTGATGAATTGGTACAACTCAACTGATTGTGATGGAGGCGGGTCAATGTCAGGGATGGAAACAGAAGTGCTGGGTATTATTTCGATTTCGACAATAGCGGGGTTAAAGTTACTGGAGGGGAAGGATATTATTTTATAAATGGATGGCAATGTACATGGGCATCGGTTGGAGATTACGCAGAAGAGTATGTAAATTGGGTTTACGAACCACACGACAGCACGATAACTTTTAATTTCCAAACTAGCCTTTTCCCATATCTCGGAAATCCTACTACAGAAACAAATCCTAACACAAAAAAATTCACACTAATAGAATTGTCCGATACCAATATGATTTGGAAAGGATCGTATAATGGTTCAAAACTTGAAGAGGTAAAGCTTCGACTAAAAAACTAGACTGTTAGCTAGAGGTAAGTATATTCTGATGTACCTCTAACACTTTAGGCATTAGCAGCTCTCCTCCCGAATTATCAATTAAATAATCAGCTTTAGAACTTCTTTCTTCGTCTGTTAGCTGATTGTTTATTCTATTCTCAATTTGAATTTTAGAAATGTTATCTCTTAACATTACCCTTTTTATCCTAATTTCTTCCTGTGCGTTTACAGTAATCACTTTGTCCAAGCCTTCGTTTGCCCCACTTTCAAAAAGTATTGCCGCTTCCTTTATGGTATACCGTTCGCCTTTTTTATTTTGCTCATCGCACCAGTTATCGAAATGTTTACGAACCGCAGGATGAACAATTGCATTTAACTCGGCAAGTTTTTCTTTGTTTTTAAAAACCAGTTGAGAAACAAATTTACGGCTGTACTCTCCGTTGCTATACGCTTCTTCCCCGAAAAGCAAAATCAAAGATTGCTTTAGCTGTTCGTCTTCATTAATAAGTTTCTTAGCTTCTTTATCAGAATCATAAACAGGCACACCAAGTGTTTGAAAAATCTTGGCTATTGTCGATTTTCCAGAACCAATTCCGCCTGTAAGTCCTATTTTTTTCATTCTGTTACACCAAATTTACTCATTTGGATTTATCTAGCGGCTTATTACCACTTATCCAAATCGAAATTGCGGTAAGTACCCCAAAAACAACAAAGCTGAGCACAAGAGGAAATACTGTTCCGTCATAACATTGCCCAATATAGGCTCCAAAAGGAACGGAGATAAAAGTTGACAATGCGCCAACTATTGCCGCTCCCATTCCTGCAATGTGCCCAAGAGGTTCCATTGCCATAGAGTTTAAATTGCCAAACAGAATACCTACACAGAATACGTTGGTACATAGGTATATCATAAACAAGGTTAATGAGGGCGATTCAAGAACCGTTAGCATTAATACTGCAAACAAAACGGACAACAAACTAACGCCAATAGATGCCCATTTTACCATAAATTTCATACCAAACCGCAACACCAATTTTCCGTTTACAAATGATGCTGCTCCAACAGACAATGCCATTGATGCAAAAAATATTGGAAATTTCTCTCCTAAATCAAATTGAATTTGAAATATCTGTTGCGATGAATTTAAAAACCCGACAAAAGCACTTGAAATAAACCCTGCCGCTAGCGTATAACCAAGAGATACTCTTGTTGTAACAACCTCTTTGGCGGCCATTAACATTTTAATACCGCTAAATTTCACTCTGTTTTCTTTGGGCAACGTTTCTTGCTGCCTAGTCGAAAACCAGACAAACAACATAAAGCCAAGTCCTAGAATAGTCCAAAAAATAAATTTCCAATGGGCTATTAGCAATATTCCTTGCCCCATAAATGGAGCTATTGTTGGTACGACAATAAATGCTGCCATGACAAACGACATTACTTGAGCCATTTTATCTCCTTTAAACTTATCTCTTATAATCGCAACACTAATTGTCCGCGTGCCTGACAAGCCAAAACCCTGCAAGGCTCGACCAATGAGCATAACTGATAAGTTTTCTGCAAAAATTGACACCAAACAGCCAAGAGCGAAAAGCACCAACCCGATGTACACGGAAGGCTTTCGCCCTATTCCGTCAGACAAGGGTCCATAAAATAACTGCCCAAATGCCAAACCTAAAAACAAGGTGGAGATTATTAACTGATTATCGTTTGGCTCTATAACACCAAGGTCGTTTCCAATCTCTGTCAACGCAGGAAGCATTGCGTCAATAGACAGTGCTGTGAGCGACATCATCATTGCCATGAGGGCCACAAATTCGCCAAATTTCATTACAGATTTTTCTTGGGTAATCATTAAGAATGCGAAGCTAGGCTTTAAAAAATAGCTTTACTAAAGTGATTGTATTTTAGTCTTTAATTTCTCAATAAAAACAACTACCTTCGAATCTCAACGATTCTTTATTTGGAATCTTGTTGGCAAACATGAATAAAGTATTAACCCTTCTATTTATCATTTTGTCTTTTCACTTTGCAATTGGACAAACTGAAGATTACAAAGTCTATTTACTAGAACAGTCTTTACCTTCTGACTACTCAGGTATTCTTAAAGACTTAAATCTTGACACGAAATATGAATTATCAGGATTTATGAATCCTTTTTATTTGGTTGGTGATTTTAATGGTGACCAAATCGAAGATATAGCAATTACAATAAAGGAAATTGATTCTGGTAAATTGGGTTTTATTATCATTGATAGTAAGTTAAAAGAATATAACATTATAGGGGCTGGACAAAGTATTGGAAACGGAGGGGACGATTTCAGTTGGTTAGATATTTGGAAAATCTATGATAAAGACATAATAGAGCCTGGAGTCGGAGAGTCAGAAACAATAATCTTAAAAAATAAAGCCATTTATGTCATCAAAGCTGAATCAGCAAGTGCTGTGATTTACTGGACTGGAAAAGAATATAAATGGGTGTCAACAAGGTGATTAAAATAATAAACGGATTACAACAAAACCTATTCGTAATGGGGGTTTACTGCTAAACGAAAGGTCAGTGCACTTAATGAAGTCCGCCAATACTTTATGGTATTTTAATGAATAGTTTAAAAACAAAATATAAACT